>JAYYRF010000091.1:0-5745 GCA_036127535.1 Myxococcota bacterium
CGGTCGCTATGGTGAATGGGTTCTTTTAAAGCCCAAATCTAAGCACAAAGCGCTCTGGATCGCTCCAATCGGAATGCTCCTTATCGGGTTTGTTGTGGTTGGCTTCCGGATATCACAACGCTCTAAAATTGCACCCCAACCCCAACAAGAGCCCGATACAGAACAAGAAGTTTCATCTTATCGGGAAGAGCTGCTTCAGGCATTAGAGGAGTAAAAGATGGATTTTGATGTTTGGGGACCTCCACTCATCGTCTTGGGGTTCGCTTTGGTGGGCAGTCTTTTTTGGGTGTTTCGCTTTCAATCCAAAGCGGTCAAAGACTCCAAAGAAGAGGACTTTGCCGCCGAGAAAAAACGATACATAGAATCGTTGCGGGAGTTAGAGGCGGACTCGATGAAAATGGATCCAGACGCTTATCAGCGCGAAAGAGAAGCCCTGCTGGACAAAGCGGAATCGGTATTGAAGCAAGTGGATGAACGCAAAGTCTCACAAGAGAAGGTTCAGCGAAAAACGGCCGCTCTGCAATCCACGGGTTACTTGATTGGACTTGTGGTCTTGGGCGCCATTCTGAGTGCGGGATTGTATCGCTATTCCCGAGATAGGGTAGAAGGCGAGGTGATGACGGGAGCTTCCTTGGACAATGCGGAAAAGGATACGCGTCTTGCGGATGCTCGGAAAGCCTTAGAGGCGAACCCACAAGATTTAGATGCCTTGAACACACTGGCCTACGATGCTTTGATAAATCGTCGCTTGCAGGAGGCGATGAATTACATGGAAACGGCCAGAGAGATTGCGCCCGGTTCAGCAGATGTCTTGGTGCATCTCGGGATTTTGCAACTCGCCGTCAAGATGAACGACAAGGCGCTATTGAACTTCAATACCGCGTTGGAAAAGGATCCGAACTTGGGCAAAGCGTATTTATGGCGCGCACTGCTATACTCGAATCTAGGAAACAAAGAAGAAGCATTGGCGGATGCCAAAAGGGCACTCCCTTTGGTTAAGCAAATTGAAGAGAAGCGCTTTTTGAGCACACTTATGGAAGAAATCGACAAGCCACCACCCATATTAAGTGGTGTCCTCAACATCGAAAATCCGGGTTCCGGTGTCGTATTTGTGATCGCACGGCGGGCAAAGGAAGGGGGCGGGCCACCGGTTGCGGTTCAGAAGCATTCACCGCGCAAGCAGATCAAATTTGAACTCGGAAAGTCCGATATGGTTATGGGAGGCGTTTGGCCGGAAGAGATATGGCTAGAAGCACGTTTAGACACCGATGGAAACGCCATGAGCAAGTCCGATTCCGATCGGGCGTCTGAAGTCTTGGGGCCTATCAAGGGCGTTCAAAGTGGATTGACGTTACAAATCACCGGCACAACCAGGGAGGACGCGCAAGCAGAAACATCGACCGCGGGTGCAATATCGGGGAGACTCCTGGCAGACGGAGCCCCCAAAGGGACTCTTTTTATTATTGCGAGGCGCTCAGAAGCCACCGTAGGACCACCCGCTGCCGTAAAGAAGATTGCCGATCCCGTCTTTCCGTTGTCTTTTTCCATGGGCAAAGACGATATGATGATGGGAGGAGATTGGCCTGAAAAGGTATGGTTACAAGTCCGACTCGATCTCGACGGCAATCCAATGACGAAGACACCGGAAGACTGGTTAAGTCCCCTACAAGGGCCTATCGCAGCATCGACGGATAAGCTTGAAATAACACTATCACCGCAAGAGTAAATATGAAAAGAACGATTCCAATGTTGAGCGCCGGATTACTGAGTTGCACCACGAGTAAAGGTGTGGATACCGCCCTCGATACCGCCCTCGAATCCGATGAAACCCCGGCCAAAACGATGGTTGGAGTATGGGAAGCCGAACAATTTATGGGGCAAGACATGCCCTATACGTACACGAGCGACGCCAACAATTTCAGCATCATGGTCGACCGTTTATCGTTTGACTTTTCAGAAGACTACGGGGGTTCCTTTTACATGCGGCGTGTCGTATATACCGACGATGGTTCCGAAGAGGGGTACAGTTCCGGAACCGTCTTGCTGAGTGCACTGTCGCAAGAGGCGTACACCATCGCCGTAACGATGGCCGCTACAGAAGAGTGGTTGGAAGACTTCTTTTTGGATTGCCAACTCCAAGAAGAAAAGCTGTATTGCTACGATTCGGTTGAAGAAGTGGATATGCTCTTGGTGCACGCGGAATAAATGCATCGAGCGCGAAGCTCCTACCCGATGATGCGCTTCCCCAAAGCCGATAAGATAAGCCAAACGGCCAACTGACCGGTCTTGTTTTGTACGTCCAACGTTGGATTCAACTCTACCATTTCCATCCCGATGAGACGACTGGTAAGCATTTCGCAGATAAGATGAGACTCTCGGAAATTCAAACCACCCGGAACCGGGGTTCCCACACCAGGTGCATGGATAGGATCTACCCCGTCTAAATCGAAGGACAAGTGAACACCAACCGTGTTTTTACTGACGCGTTCAATGGCCTCGTAGAAGCAATTAAACGCGCCTCTACGATCAATTTCGGTCATGGTATACACGCGGACACCGAGTTCTTTGACCAACGGAATTTCGGACATGTCGACGTCACGCACCCCAATGATTGCCACATTTTCAGGTTTGAGTGCGGCTTCTTCACCATTGAGTTCCAGTAGTCGTTCATGACCGTGTCCCAACAAACAAGATAAGGGCATTCCGTGTATGTTACCCGTGGGAGAGGTGGACGGTGTGTTCATATCGGTGTGGGCATCGATCCAAATGACACCGATGTCTTGTTTCTTCTGTTTGTAATGTTTGGAAATGCCGGAAATGGTGCCGATGGCCTGGGAGTGGTCGCCACCGAGAACGAGGGGGAACGCTCCGTTCGAAACATTTTTGTACACCCTTTGGTGAAGCTTTTCACAGGTCTTGAAGATTGGGGACAAAAATCGAGAATGTTTATTCTCGATGTCGAGTGCCTCATAGGCGGGGGATCCAATGGAATAAATTGAAGAGATGCTGTGCCCCAATCCCTTAATTTTGGGAACCAGTCCGGCTACGTGTATGGCGGAGGGACCCATGTCGGTACCCCTACGACCCGCACCCAAGTCTAAATGTACGTTCGTGATTGCGATTTTCATGATGGTACCTCCCATCATTTGAAAATAACAAATTACAACGACAATGGAAGGCTGTTTTCACTGCCTTTTGTCAAAAGGACGCTTCTACTCGTTTGGATCAGTATCGGGTTCGTAGTAAAAGTATCCCACCGCTTGTTTCCCATCGTAGTTATCGGTTACCCAAAGAAGGATTCTGGAGCCGACGACCTGTGCGCCCACGTCGCTAACCTCGAGCGCGCTCGTCGTGTTGATGGGGATGGGGTTGTTTGGATCTTTCACCCATGTATTCCCTCCATCTGTAGATGTAGCAAGATTCAAGGACTTCTTCCTGGCAACGATAAAGCCAGACTGATCTTCTACCTCTTCCCATGCAGCAAATCCAACGTAGAACATGTACTGCACGTCGTTGTACTCGACAACCGCTGCACTGGTCATTCCGAAGAGGTCGTAGGATTCTCCGCCGGCTAAGACGGGCTGACCGGTATTGAGAACCCATTCGCCCGCGGAAAAACCGTTCATGGAATAGATATTGATCTGTTGGTTAAACGGGGGGGGCGGTAGGTTTGGGTTGAACAAGCTATCGAACGTCCATTGCTGATATTCAGCGGAGTTGAAGTAATCTACCAGATCACTTGTCGCACTCGCCCCAACATAGCCGCGTAGATTGCCACGATTGTCGACGGTGATGGTCAGAGGCCAAGAAGGAGAAATTTCTTTCCCCGCGGGTACGGAGCCACCGAAAAGGATACCGGTGTACTCATTTTCTGTTAGACGGTATTGATTAAAATCAATAACGGGGTTGTTGGGGTGTCTCGTCCATGTGAGCCCATCAGGAGATGTCGCGACTCCGATTCCCACTTCGTTATCGGATTCACTGTTCGGATCACCGTAGTTAATTCCTTGGTATGTCATGATATACTGATTCTCAACCGGATCCCACACGACAACTTGTCCTGCGAGGCTATCGCGATCCCAAGCGCTTGCGCTGGTATCCAAGGGAAGGGCAGGATTTTGAGGGTTATCGTCCCAGTTGGTTCCGTCGGCAGATGCGGCATAATTGAGGGCACCGTTTTCGTCGGTATACCAAATTTGGTAAAAAGGATGTCCCAAGACTTCTGTCGAGTGAAAGGCAACAGAGCCAGCTCCCTCTTCACCGCCGGAAAAGACGGGGTTGCAGTCATAAGAGGAAATCTTGGTTCCCGAAACCGGAGAGAAGGAACACTCTGTGACATCGCCGGGGTTTACGTCCGGGCGTTCGCCCTTGATTTCGTACTCCGAGGCACAAGCGGTAAGTAAAAAGCTGAAAAGGAGATTTTTATTCATCGGTGGCTCCAAAGGTATGCTCGCATTCGATAACTGCAAATTCGTTGCACTCCGCTTCTTGAATACAGGTCAATTGGCCTTCGATGTCAGCACCCTGTTCTTGCTTGTACACGCATCCTTCTTCACAAGACTGAAAAGTCGGAAATGCAGCGTAGTCGCACGTTTGAAAAAGTTCTTGGCAGAGCGTGTAACAGGCGCTGGTGGTACCAACGGTATTACAGCCGACGCACAAAAGAGAAGTCATTAGAATTTTTTTCATGTCTAAACCCTACAATTAAGATCCCAATAATATCTTTAATATAACGATCTACAATTGAATTGGGGATGGCGTTGCATAGTTGTTGCAATTGCACGTTGTTCGTCGGATTATGAGTATTGTGTATGAAAGGAGTCGTGATGAGAATGGAATCTGAAACCAAACTCGATTATAAGGATGTGCTCATACGTCCGAAAAGAAGCTCTCTGCGTTCGCGAAAGGAGGTTTCCCTACAAAGAACCTATACGTTCAAGCACAGCCGGTATCAATGGACGGGCATCCCAATTATGGCTGCCAACATGGATGGAGTTGGTACGTTTGAGATGCACAAAGCGTTGGCCAAACACGGCCTGTTCATCTGCTTGGTCAAGCATTATGCATCGGAAGATTGGTCAAAGGAGACGTCTTTACAAACGGATCTTCTCGCCATCAGCACAGGGACGGGAGAAGATGATTGGAGACGCTGTGCCGATATCATTCGGGAGCGCAACCTCTCTTGGATTTGCATCGACATAGCGAATGGTTATTCAAGCCATTTTGTCGATTTTATTCGTAAGGTTCGCGCTGCGTTTCCTTCGCTGACCATTATTGCTGGCAATGTCGTTACCGCAGACATGACGCAAGAGCTCATCATGAATGGCGCAGATGTCGTTAAGGTGGGTATCGGTCCAGGATCGGTCTGCACGACCCGTATTCAAACCGGGGTCGGATATCCGCAGCTTTCGGCTGTTATGGAGTGTGCAGATGCGGCCCATGGTTTGGACGGGCATATTATTGCGGACGGTGGATGTACTTGTCCTGGAGATGTTTCGAAAGCGTTCGCCGGAGGCGCTGATTTCGTTATGCTCGGGGGTATGTTCGCAGGGCATCTGCAAGGGGGAGGGCAAATCATTTCACGGTTTTATCACGATAAAGGTGAGATGGAGGTCATCCAAGAGAACGGCAACCAGTTTATACCCAAAATTACCGAAAAGAAATTCGTCCAATTCTATGGAATGAGTTCTGAGGTTGCGATGAAAAAGCATCATGGTGGAGTCGCCAACTACCGATCGTCGGAAG
>JAYYRF010000092.1:0-5662 GCA_036127535.1 Myxococcota bacterium
CTCTGTGATGTACTCTGTACGTCTCCCTGGGCGTCTGTGACGAGCAAATCGCATACAATCGAATCGCCGGCGGCAACGCCTAGGGTACTCAGATCAAGGCTCGAGGTGGTCGCCGTTTCGCTGGTCGCGGTGTAGGTAGCACCGCTGCTACTGTTGCTCCACGAAAAGTTGGCTGTGGTGCTATCCGTATCCGGATCATCGTATACACCAGTACAGGTTAGGGTATCGGTGCGATACGGGCTCGCAGGACTCAATGTCATGGAATCGATGACGGGGCTTCGGTTGCTCGCCGTCAGGGAGGCACTTCCGGAGGCGGTACCGCCATAACCATCGCTTGCCTCTATTGTGCACGTCAGGGTCTGTCCTACAGATAGCAAGCTCGCATCGAGCTGAATGGAATCGGTACTGCCGACGGTGACTCCACCGATAGACCACGTGACGACTTGAGAGGCCGTTTCTCCATCATCGTCGGAGACGGTACCGGCACAAGAGACCAATGCATCGTTGTACAAAACGCTGGTATCGATCTGCACGGAGCTGACCGTGGGTGCGCGGTTCTCCAGTTCTACCGATGCTTGCGCGGAGGCGCTCGAACCGGCATCGTCCACGACAGATGCCTCGCAGGTGAGAATTGTGTTCGGCATAACCGAAACGGTGGATACATCCAGGGTAGTACCGGTGCCAATCAAATTGGAGCCCACATACCAACTGTAGTCTATACTCAGGGTCTGATCGGCATCGCTGGCGGTCGCAGAGCATGTCAATGTCGAATCATTGTACGCCGTTGTAGGCGAAAGGGAAATCGAATCGACGGTGGGCTCGCTGTTGGCGATAATCACACTGGCTTCGGCATATTCTCCATCGACAAAACCGTCGTTGGGGGTCACGCGAACTTTCCACAAATCTCCGGCAGATGTGGCGGTAGACACCACGGTTTCAGAGGTATAACTCGTCGTGGTTCCGTTTTGGTACCACTGATATGTGTAGCTGATGGCGTCACCGTCCGCGTCCGCGCTTTCCGTAAGGAGAACTTGCAACACATCGGAGGTGTTACTCGGATTCGGTGTGATTTCCACCGTGGGTGCCGGGGGTGGCGTATTGATTTGAAGAGTCAAGGACGCCGTCGATGTCAATCCAGAACCATCGGTGGCGGTGGCGAGAATGTTGTGGATACCCGCCGACAAATCCGAGTATGCGAAATAAATATTGCCGTTGGAATCCGAGCTTTGGGTATAGAACTCCCCGTCGATATGCGATGTCCAAGACAAGGAAATATCGGAGGCCAAATCTTCGCTATCGGACACGATCGCGGTGAAAAAGACCGCTTCGCCAACGGAGTAAATGCTACCGTTGGTCGGCTCTTCGATACTGATCGAGGGAGGCGTACCCAAGGAAAGAAGAAGGGTATCGGTACACAAACCGCCGATTTCATCTTCGACCTGTAGGGTGATGATGTGGTTACCCGCGCTCAAGCTGTTGGTCACAAAATTGAGTTCTCCCGCGGTATTGGGTGCACTGCTGTTGATGACCCCATCTTGATCGGATGCCCATTGAACGCTCAAGAGACTGTTGTTGATGTCTTCGTCGCTCGCGGTTCCCAAAAAGGTGATGTTTTCCCCCACGCTAAATGTAGACGAGGAAGCCGGTTCGGTGATTTCGCACAAGGGCTCTTGGTTGGGCCCGCCGACCTGTATAACCACGCTCTCGGATGTGGACTTTCCGGTGGTGTCGGTGACGCTTAATGAAATGGCATGCTGTCCCTCGGTGAGCATCATGTAGCTTTCGATGGTACCGTCGCTGTCCGGAGCTTCGGTAAGGGGCAAGACCCCTTCCACACTCGATGACCACTCGTAGCTCAAATCGTAAACGTCGTCTTCCGGATCAGAGATTTGCGCGGCGAATTGGATGAGCTGATCCGCGTAATAAGCCCCATCGACCGTTGGAGAGAGAAAGACGATATCCGGCGCACCGGTCTCCAAAACGCTGACATTAATACTCGAAATGGCCGATGCACCTTCTGGGTCGGTGACCTGAAGCTTAAGTTGGGTATCGCTCGCCTCCAGCGCGATCCGACATGACGTCGTCCCATCCGCATCCGGTACCGTCTCGGGGCACAGTTCACGAGCATCCGTACTCCACTTGACCAAGAGGGTGCTCGCCGCGTGATTGTCATCGTTCGCATTTCCGATAAACGTGTATTCTACCCCTTCTTGTAGCTCTACCCCTTCGGCATGGGAGGTAATGGTCGTGGTGGGTTCTGAGTTGTAAACCTTTAATCCCTCTTCTGAGTCACCACAGGCTATCAGTAAAGAGGGTATCCATAGATGTCGCATGTATGCTCCCGTTCATCATTCTTCTTATATGACTTAAGTCCAAACCAAAGGCTCCGCAAACCCGATATAATGTGCAAGGACGCTTTTGGATACACATACGGATTACATATCATGACGACTTACATTTATCGCTACGGACTTCTCTCTATGCTCCTCGGTTGCTCGGGTTCGGGAAAAGTGACCATTACGGATTCGGTACGCCCATCGACCGAGAATACCGAGACCGAAAGTGTGACCGACTCGGCAAACGATACCGCTGATACCCAAGGAGATGACACCGCAGACACCGACACCGCGAACCCAAATACCGGCGAAGAAGCACCCGCCCCGGAACCGATCAATCTTCTGCAAAATCCGAGTTTTGAAGACGGAGACGAGCATTGGGGCATTTGGGGCGGCGCCGCGCGTGTAGAGGGCCACGCACAAGATGGCGATTGGGCAATTCAGGCGACCACGACCAATGGCGCCGAGCAGGTGGTCGAATTGGCGCCGAACACAACCTATCGACTGTCGGGCTGGGGAAAGGTGGAGGGTGAAAACGGCATCTTGATCGGCGTGAAGAACCATGGTGGTCAGCAGAAAGCGGTGACCTTCAACAGCAGTGAATATACCGAAGATTCGTTGACCTTCTCGACCGGCCTCTCCAACACCAGTGCGGTTATTTTCGCCTATAAACACAGCGGCGAATCTCCGGGCTACGCCGACAATCTCACGCTTACGGAAACCGGGGAATCACCCTACACACTGGTTTGGGCCGATGAGTTTGAGGGAAGCGGCGCACCCGATTCGAGCAAGTGGCGTTTTGAGGAAGGATTTAAACGCAACCAAGAACTACAGTGGTACCAAGAGGAGAATGCTTTCTTGGAAGATGGTTATCTTGTGATTGAAGGTCGCGAAGAACAGCGACCCAATCCAAATTACGACCCGAATGCGACCGACTGGCGCAACAGCCGCGAGAATATCGAGTACACCTCGGCGAGTATTCATACGAAGGGATTGTTTGACTGGCAGTATGGACGCATGGTCGTGCGGGCGAAGGTAACCAATTTGGCGGGAACCTGGCCGGCGATTTGGATGCTCGGAAACGAGTGCGACTGGCCCTCGAATGGGGAAATCGATGTCATGGAGAACTACGGAGGGAAGATCTTGGGTAACTTCGCTTGGGGCTCCAACCAGCCCTGGTCACCGGTGTGGGACGCCGAACACATAAACGTAAGTGATTTGGGCGAAGGCTGGACGGATGACTTTCATCTGTGGGAACTCGTGTGGAGCAGTACCCGGATGACGATTTATTTGGACGGCGCGGAGGTGAACACGGTGAGTTTGGCGGATACGATTAACGGGTCTGCAGTGTGCGCCGGGGAGAATCCCTTTCAGAAACCACAATATATTCTTCTCAACCTTGCCCTCGGAGGGAATGCCGGCGGTAGCGTGGAGGAACTTGGGTTTCCGACACGGTATTGGGTGGATTATGTTCGGGTGTATGGGGAGTGATGTATCGAGCCGCTTCCGATTTCAAACGACCTCCTCATTCTCCTTCTCCACAAAGGCATTGGGCCAGCCACCAAAGCGCTCGATCGCTTCATCGAGTTGCGGCACGGTATCGACCAGCCCCAAAACCGCGCAGACAACCCCACGATACCGCGCAATTTCGTCGTCTGACAATTCCCGTCCCGTTCTGTCGCGCAACCACTTGTCGAGTACGCGGTACTTCCCGCAGCGATAGGCAAAGGCACGCGCGGGAACCCCGTCGAAGTAACTCTCGGCGTTGATATACACCCGCTCGGATGTCCATCGCGGATAGTCTCGCCCACGCGCGACCAAACGGCTCTCTCCTTTTAGCGGATAAGGATGTTGGGTAAGAATCGCTCCATAGCGACTGTGAAAGGCCGAAATCTTCTCTCCCAAGCGCGATACAGACGCAAACAGAGCCCGCTTATGGGGGATCGGTACGACGGGAAAATCCTCCAAGAGTGCTTGGCCAAAGAAACGTCGAAAACCATTGCTGTGTAAAATCCCAACGATATAGTGGAACATCATCTCCGGATCGATCGAATCCCAACGGGCGCACAGCGCATTTACAAAGCGCGGAGACAAGTTAATCGTTCGGGATGGTCGTCCATCTGGCTCGACGAAGAGCGGATCGGACGTATAGACATACAACGGAAAGAGATAGGCGTTGGTCGACGTACTGTTCGACAAAGAAATCACCTCCACCGGCGTTGTTGAGACCGATACATGCCGATAGGCATCATCTTTGACCACCCGACTGGAGACCAAAGCCACGTTGGGGTACTCGAAGTGACGAGAAATCGCTTGCTGTGGCTCACAAAGAACCGTGCGAGACCATATCATCGGCCTTTCGTCAAAGGGTCGATATCGAAGCGTCCGAATCGCTTGCCGAAGCGTTCCCGCGCGTGCCGCGCTGCGGGCTTTGGCAAAGTCAAAATGCGCGGTCTTGCACAAGCGGTATCGTTGGCGGAGCTCTGCTTCGGACAGACGGTCATCCGCAAGCTCAGCAATTCGATCTTCCAAGGCCGAACGGGTGAATGCAACCGTAAATCGGTCTTGTCGGGTTTTGAACCCGCCACCCCAACGCCGATTTCGGTCTTTTTTGGGATTGCCACGCCCAAAGATATCCGTCAATGAAAAGGTGAGCAGTCGATTCTCCTCCGCTTGCGGCCCAAAAATCAATCGCTTCCCGCGCGGTACGATGGAATGGGTGCAAAGTGAAAATACGGTGTGTTCGCGAAGCACACGGTATTTCGCCTCTCTTGTTCCCCGTACCTCTGCATGGTGAATACACCGCGCACCTCCACCATTCAATCGAGATACAACCGCGGTCCCGACCCCTTGCAGGATCTCGAAAACGTTTTCGTCATCGTCCTGTGTGTCCCCGCGGCGGATGCTTCCGTGCAGATTGAGCAGCCGAATTTCGTCGAAGGTTTGCAGCCAGTTCCGACGCAAATCGCGAAACAAGAGTCCGTCGAAATATCCGTTTCCCGTAATCATCGCGATAACGCCCACCCCCGAACGTTCGATGCAATGCTGCGCGAGACGGAGAAACTTTACGTAATCATTGGACACCGTTTTGAGCTGTGCCTCTTCCGTACGAATCGTGGTTTTGTAATCTTCCATCAGGCCGTGTATCCAGTCAGAACGATTCTCCGAAGACTCCGCATACGGGGGATTTCCCAACACAACGGTAAAATAAGACACCGGTTCCGGCGTTGTATGGGTGGGCACAAAGGGATGGCGACGCCGATCTTGCAGTTTTTCCAAACTGTTGCGAAGAGAAATCCGCAGCGGACTGGCGGCTTTCATTCGGT
>JAYYRF010000093.1:0-23535 GCA_036127535.1 Myxococcota bacterium
TTTGGCGAGGGGGTTATGCTGCATGAGCTTTATCACGCCCTTCAAGATCAGCAATTCGATCTGAGCAAGATAGAGAAACGTCTCCAAAGCGAAGATCACAGGCGAGCTTTTCACGCCGTTGTCGAAGGAGAGGCGATGTTAGCGGTGTCCGAGCTGATGAACTACGACTTTCTGTCGCATGTCCGTTATGGAGCCAATACTTCGGAGGAAATGTTTCAAAAAAACTTCAATTACGGCGAGGGCATGAAGTTTGTCAAGGCCATTCGCGAAAAGGGTGGTTGGGATGCGGTCGGCCGACTGTATTCCGAGCTTCCCTTGTCCACGGCGGTCATCTTATCGCCCCAACGGTATCTCTCCGGGGATAATAACTTACAATCGCTGTCTGGTTCCGTAAAGGCGAAGCGCGGGGAGAGATTGATAGAGGCTCGATCCGAAGGCGCTTACGGCTGGATGTTATTCCTAGCGAAGCAGGCACCTGAGCAAATCGAAGAGTTGGTGACGCTCTATCGTGAAGATCGATACATACGCGTGGAAAAAAATGGCCAAGTACACCAGCGCTGGACGGTGGGTTTTGATTCCGTCGATTCGGCGAAGCGGGTGCAAGAATCGCTGGAAAGCGAAAAGAGACCAAGCGTTCGGAAAGGAAAGCAAATCGTTTGGGAGTGGCGATAGCCCAAAGCGCTGTCCGAACAATATTTTTTCCTACTTTCTTAGGCAAGAAGATACGGCCCGAGGAATGCGAGAGCCATCGCACTTAACCGTTCCCACCAACACCGTCCTGACCGTATTCACAAACGATACCGCATCAAGGGAGAGAACGGTCGCGGTTGACCACGGGAATGCGATCTCGGCGATCAGCACCATAGTGTTCTTTGGTATGGTGTAGGTGGTTCACATCACGATTAGACGAGAGCGATGCGCCATCATATCGCAGAAGTGGAAGTCCGTATGGTAAATTTTCGATGTGATGGTTTAAAAAGTTGCTACAATAGAATAAAGGATGTTCATCGTAGAATATCTTGAAATGGGGTGAAGGAATGTGGTTATTGATGGGGCTTGCAAGCGCCAATGAAATTACCTGTGGAACGCTGCACCACTGGGACGCAATAGAAAATGCGGTATCGCCAATTTTACCCCCGCCTCCACCATCCGGAGATCTCGAAATACGAGATCCCCTGAATCTGCCCAATGTGCGCACCTCAGAACACTTTGCTTTTTTTTGGGGGGACGAGATCGATGTAAGCACCGAAAAATCTACATCCTTTTTAGAGGCTTTGGAAGAAGCGTGGGATATCTTCGTCGATGACGTTGGATTTGATGCTCCTTTTGGAAGCAATCATTTTTATTTCAACGTCTATCTAATGGATTTAGCGGATCCGCATTTGGAGTATGCCGGTGGATATTACAGTACCGATAACCAAGGGTTTCCTTTTATTGCCATTAACCCTTCCTATCTACAGTACGGAGATGAGAAGCGTAAATCCTTGGTCTTTCACGAATTTTATCATGCGATGCAACTCGGTACGGGTGTGCCGGTTACGTTGTTGAATAAGTGGTACATCGAAGGATCTGCAGCTTGGGTACAGCAATATTATCTACAAGATACTTGTGATGCAGCGGGGGCATTTTTACTGAAGCCCCAATTCACTCTTCGCTATTTTGCTTCCTTGTCTGGAGGGGTAGATGTAGATGGGCGCTACGTATACGGCTCATGCCTTTTATTGACAAGTATGCAAGATGATGGAATTCCACCGAATGCGGTGCACCGCTCTTTCCAAGAGCACGATGGTTTCGTCGAAGATTGGTGGGACGATTATCTCTCTGAGCAAGGCAGTTCCTTTGCCGAGGCGGTTGGTGACATGGCGGCCAAAAATGTCAATCTCCTGTATAGCGAAAATTATTACCCGTACCTAGAAAATACTATCGCGTATTATCCCGACGAGAATTTTCGATATGCGGATGTGATTTTCGGTCAAACCGACGGGTGGGTCGATGCGCCGACGGAAACGTTGCCCGAGTGGTATGGATACAATCATATTCGTCTACAAGAAGCCGCCGATTTTCAAATGCTTTTTGGTTTTGAGGGTGAGGCGGTTGGCTCGGCGGGAACGCCGGCTCGCTGGAAGGTACATTTGGTGACCGACCACGGGTACAAAGAGATTGAATTAGATGAAAACCATGCGGGGGATATGGCCGTCGAAGGTCTATCTACGGTTAATGAAGGCGTATTGAGCGTGGTTGCGTATGGCGACGAGTATGTTGCAGGAGAGACGTTCGCTTATCGGTACACGATAACGCCAAACGCAGCGAACTCTTACAAACCCTTTGGTTGCCAAAGTGTTACACCCCATATGCTTTGGTGTATTTGGGGTGGCGTTTTCGGTTTGGTTTGGCGCCGGAAGCGAAAGAGGCGTTCGACCCAAGATTAGCGACAAGACTGCGTTTTGCTCCTCGTGGTCATGGACGGTGGAATAACGCAAGACGCTTGCCAAAGGCCGGTGTTTCCACAGTCGGGTATGCTGTTTTGCCAGCCCTCGCTGCAATTGGTGATGGTTCCACCGTAGATTTGATTAATCAAACCTTCTTCTTGTCCATCGCAGTTGTAGTCGAAAGAAGAGTCCCCGCGGTCGACTTCAAAAAAGTCGGTTTGGTCTGGGTTTGCGCTGCTGTTTTGATCGTAGCAATCCAATCCGGCGGTCACGCCGCTCGCGGGAGAGTCAGAGCCAAATCCATCTTCATCTTCGTCGGTCATGCAGTAAAAAGTACTTTCGTTTTCAGCGGCTCCCGGGAATGTCCACGCATCTTGGTCATCGCAATCCATTGTATTCGTCGTATTGAACGCACCGGTAATTTCGCACAAACACAGCGAAGAGTTTAGATTGCCGTATCCATCCGCATCGCTGTCTTCGTAATAGATCGAACATCCGAGCGCTCCGGGTTCGTCTATGTCGGAATCGCAGTCGTTATCGACACCATCGAAACACAACTCCAAATGCGACGTCCATGCGAGAGGCTCGTTGTCGTTGCAGTCCCCGTCGTTATCGACGTATCCGGTCGGCGCACTGCAGCTTTCTATGGATGAGGATGGATCTCCATATCCGTCCTCGTCCATATCGTAGTAATATGTATTTTTGACGCCTTCGTCGATGGTTCCATTACAGTCGTTGTCGACCTCGTCGCACGTTTCGACGTTTCCCGTCCACGCGAGGGATTCACTGTCGTTACAGTCATTGTCATTGAAAACATATCCCTCGGGCAAGGAGCATGCGTTGATCGTGCTGTTGGGGTCTCCGTATCCGTCTTCGTCGACATCGGCATAGAACAGAGTCCCGTCGTAGGGATCATTGTCGATGAGATCATCGCAGTTGTTGTCCGCAAAGTCGCATGATTCCAAAGCGTCCGGATGGGTAAGGGGATTGCTATCGTCACAGTCTCCTTGGTTTTCCGTGTAGCCGTCTCCGTCGTTATCGTAGTCCTCGGGCAAAACGACGTCAACGTTCATCTCTATAGACGAAACATATCCGTGTGTATCGGTGACGGTAAAGGTGAGCGTATGGAAACCGAGCGACAGAATACTGTCGCAGGTGTAGTAATCTGGACTTTCCCATACCGCTTCGCAAAACGCACCGTCGAGGTCCGACGAGAAGAGGGGAGAGAGGTCTACGGGTTCATCTTGTCCGTCGGAGACTTGTACCGAGAATCGGGTTTCTACACCGACTTCGAGTAGGGTATCTGTGGGTTCTTGTATGACAATGGACGGTTCATCGTATTGATCGATAATCGAGATTTGAATGCTGTCGCTGCTTCGGGCTCCGTCGGAGTCTGTTACGGAGAGCATAATTTCATGCTCTCCGGGTAGGAGAGAGGAATAGTCAAATGTACTTTCTCCCTCTTCCGTTGGCGGATCTTGGTGAAGAATCCCTTGCAGGTCGCTTTCCCAAGAGATCGCCAAAGCGTCACTGCGGTCTCGATCGTCCGAAACGGATCCCGAAAATGCAATCGTCTCATATTCATCAAAGGCATCGCCGGAAAGCGGCGATTCGATGACCAAGGTCGGTGTATGGTTTTCAACGGCGGTATCTTCTTCCGCGCCACCGGCGACGGTGTCTTTTTCAAGATCGTCGGAGGAGGAACAAGATAGAAACAACAGAAGGGAATGGTACTGCATCACGATAGTCCGGGTGAGAATATTGAATACGCCATATACGAAGATAACATGATTTTTGCGATCACAAACGGTGCATCGAGTCGGAGCGCCTCGACAATCGGCATGCGAATCTTATATGTTGGCTTATCATCATTGTGTTAAATACAAGGATAGTTAAAATATAGAAGGAGATACTATGTTCTTGCAATCGTATATACTGTTTATCCTCGCGTGTGGTTCAACGGAGAAGGACACCGCCACAGAAGAAGATACCGTGACCGAAGAAGACACCGCAGAAACCGAAGAAATTCGTTCGTTGCCCGAATCCGGCTGCGAACAAGAGGGCTGGCTTCTGTATGGAGGCAGTGAATACTATTACTTCATGAATACGCACGATGAAGAGGAACTCGTGGTGTATTCCGAATTCAACGACATCAGTTTGGGGCTCGACAACAGCATCGATGAAGCGCATTGGTATACCTACAACGCGGAAAAATTGGTGATTAACCAAAAAGACGATCTCAGCGGGAACGGTGAAGTCGATCAGATGACGGAGTGGGTCTACGAGGAAAATGGTTATCCCGTCGAGTATCGCATAGACAACGAATTTGATGGTATCTATGACGACGAGTGGCTGACGACCCGCGACGAAAACGGGTATATGCTTGAGCAAACGTTCGATCGAGCGATGGATGGAACCATAGATACCCGTCGGACAACCGAGTGGAACGAGGACATGACCTACGTAATTCTCTCGAGAGATGATGGAGATGATGGAACGATAGAAAGCATCACGGAGGTCGAGCTCAGCGGTGTATACGCAACCTATCAATCGCAAGATGAGGATGCAGATGGCGTTCCCGATAGGATTGAAGCCTGGGTGTATAACGACGACGAAAAGGTTACCCGCTATGAACTCGACGACGATGGAGACGGTTCTTGGGATTTCGTGCGTATCATCGAATGGCTCAATGCAGATCAATACAGCAGCATCGAAGATACCTATTACGACGCAAGCGGAACCGTGGAAGGTGTGTATCTCTCAACCATGGCGTACGATAGCGATGGCCGCTCCGATGAAATGGTGGTCACCGGTTCAGCAGACTATACCGTCGATCACCGCTGGTATTGCGCGGAGTAGACGGCCGACAGCGTCTGAGCATGCGAAAGGAAGCGCCCGGATGAGAACTCTGGGCGCTTCTTTTGTGATGTTCCTTCTTTTAATCGAGGAGTCCGTTTGCGAGAACCGATCCGAGCGCTTGGCTTTGTGTATCTCCGGACAATTCCCAAAACATTGCACCGCCCAAGCCCTTTTCAAGGATAAAATCGACCTTGATTTGCATGGATTCGGGGTCGTCATAGGTAATGAATATCCCTTCCTCTTCCGAGTGGATGTAGGGTACCATAGACTCTTCGTCCCAGTATCGCGTATACGACGAATTGCTGAGATAGGTATCGACAATGTGATGGTAGTCCATCGTTCCGTCTTCGTAATTTCCGGGGCCGCTATCGGTCGCTGCTTGAAACAGACCATCGCCACCCGATACACCGCTCCATGTTTTACCATAAAAGGGGACGCCCAATATGAGTTTTTCCGCCGGTACACCGGCGTCCAAATAGGTTTGAACGGCGGTATCGACGTTGTTGTCGTCGGGCTGTGTGGAATTGGGGTAAAGCGGGGCGTGGTGGTTGGTCGATGACTCCCACGGACCGTGGAAGTCATAGGTCATGATGTTGATCCAGTCCAAGTGATCGGCCAGGTGCGGAAGATCCATGTTGGGAATGGTGGTGGCGCCGGCCGGTGCCGCAATCGTTAGAAGATAGTTTGGATCGAGTTGGTCGAGTTTGGTTCGAAACTCCGAGAGCAAGAGCGTGTAGTTTTCTTTATCTTCGGGGATGCCAGCTTGTAAGCCACCGCCGACCGGATACTCCCAATCGACATCGATGCCGTCAAATCCATACGTCAACATAAATTCGACGCAGCTGTCGACAAAATTAGAGCGTTTAACCGGATCGGCCGCGATAGCGGAGAAGTGACCGCTCAACGTCCAACCTCCCAGAGAAATAAGGGTTTTGAGATGCGGATGTGTCGTTTTGAGGTCTTCGAGCAGATATAAACTTCCACCGTTGAGCTCGAGAGACGCCCACGGATCATATACTTCACAAACACCATCCGCCGTTGGATTGGAGAAGGCGTACATTACATGTGTGACCTGGCTCGCGGGTATATCCCCGACGTGATAGTCTCTGCCGTATACGCCCCACTCTGCGAAGTAAGCAATAATTTTATGGTCTACATCGCTTTGCGCTTGGTCGTCGGTGTCGTCCGTATCCGGATTGTTCGTGTCTTCTTCGCCGGTATCGGTATCTTCGTCGTCTTCGCAGTCGGGTGCACCGGAACAGTCTTCGTCGTTGCAGTCATAGTCTCCGTCTCCGTCGTTGTCAGCACCGTCGCTACATTCTCCGGGATTCATCCCTTCTGTTTGCACTTTGTCTCCGCTACAAGCGATCAGCAATACCGTCATCCACAATGGTCTCATCTCTTCTCCTGATGTTGTATATTTCTTGGGTATACACTACCCCTATTTCGTTTGCCGAAGGCGAACAAGGCTACCTTTGTTTCAAGGGATCGCAGCGCACTTTTGGATTTCGACGGATTATCGCGAAACGCGCGATCATACAATCCGAGTGCTTGTCCGAAAGCGGTTTCCATGCAATCGAGAAGAAACAGGGAATGAATATGTCCGCGGTATACCGTCAGAATGCGACACGGAAGATCGTGTGTCGCAGCGCCAATGATTCTTTCGGATGACGAGGAATACAATTTTGGAGAAACCTCCCTCCTTGGCGAAGGAGATGCAGAGCGGGAATATCTACGTCGGTTCGCATTGTTTAGGGTATACGTTGCTTCACAGAAGGGATAAGATGGTATTGGTATCATCCTGTTTCTCGGGAGGATTCGTGCCCAAACTCCTCTGTATACTTTGCGTTCTCTTTCTATCTTCTTCGGCTCGATCGGAGCCGGTGATTGCGGTGTTCGAAGACGAACGCTCATCCCCCGCGGATCAAAGCCGATTGATGGGGGATCGCATTCGCTGGACGATGGGCAATTTTTTGCGACCCAAAAACTACTATATTTTGAGCCAAAGCGAGCAATTGATGCTTTTGGAAGCGGCGAATTTTCCAAGAGAGCCTCATGAAAAAGCATCTGCGAGTTACGCCGATTGGTTCTTGGTCTATACGCTGTCCTTTCAAGAGCAATATTCTTTGGAGGTGAGCCTTTTTAATGGAAAGGGTGTGCGGCTGGATCAGTCTCAAATTCAAGTTTCGGCGTGGCTCGATTTGGATTTGGCTCTGCGGGCTTTGTTGTATCGGCAGCTACAAAAACTTTTGATGCAGCCGAAGCCAGCGGTTCTCTCACCACCCATGGCGGTACAAAAGATCCTTCTCTTTCGACAAGAGGACGATCTGCGAAAAAGCTGGCATCGTTTCCACGAAGATACAGCGGCCTTCGGAAAGGCAGAGGAGGGGCGTCGCTGGATCCAGCGGGGGAAAGAGATTCAGCGGCAGTTTGAAGACGCGCAAATAGAGGGAACGTTCCCCATTTTGGTATATGCAGACGAGTGGCTGGAAAATACATTGCGCGCAATTCCCAAAGCACCGGTCGATTGTTCTTCTATGAAAGACTACCAAAAGTCATTGGGGAAAAAAGGTGCTCTACATTGGGATGGCACACTCTTATCTTTCTCTCATGGAACGGTTGAAATGCTTTGGGACGTTGCACAAGCGTGCATTCCAAATTGGGATTGCGCGCAAAGTGAACGGTGCCAAACAGGTGGTTATGACGTTCGATTTTTTTACGACAACGGTCCTCGAATGCAATTGCTCCCACCGTAATGTCGGTCGCGTTTTTCGCTGATCGATGCGACCATCTTGTTTGGCCTCGCCTTGCTTTTAAAAGACGAATCCTTATTCCATACCGACTATGAAACCGAAATTCGATTTCGTATGGCAATGGTGTCGAGGGTTTGGTTGTATGCGGCATCATCCAAAGACCACGCGATCAGTCCATCGGCGAGTTGTGCGGCACTGAGCGTTCCGTACAACTGATACGGCTTTTTAATACCCAGTACGGCGATGGTCGATAAGATGGTATCGCTGACGACGGAGCCAAATCGTTCGCCGCGACGGTTTTCTCGTCGGTCGGGGCCAGAGATAAAAGACGGCTGAACGATGAGCCATGGCAATGTGGATTTGCGAATCTCTATTTCCACATCCGCTCGTGCGCGAAGATAGCGGTTTTTGACTCCGTCGGACACACCGAGAGAAGAGAGAAATAGGTATTTGGGGGTGGGCGCATCCGCATTCTCTGCGGCAAATGCTTCGAGTTGTCGAAGTATCAGTAAGCTGAGATCGCGCTCAACGTCTTCGTAGGTCGCTTTTTTACCTTGGGCGGCGGCTTTTTTGGCCTTGGCCTTCGTCGTGCCCAGTAGGGAAAATACATGGGTCGGTCTATGCCGTTGGATCATTTGCAGTACCGCCTCTGTGTCCCAAGAGGTGGTGTCCACCACTGCTCCAGCCTGTGTAAATTCTGGTTGTGCCCAGTCTAAATTGGGAGAATTTGGTCGAATGTGAGCGACGGTGTGGATTTGCTTTGTGCGTAGGTGATGGATAACGGCGCGTCCGGTATATCCCGTTGCGCCAACGATGAGGAAGCGAGGTTGCATGGCGTATTCCTTGGAATCTGTTTGTTGGGGGTATATCACGATGAAGAATGCTTCGAAACATGACTCGAGCGCGCTTGTAGGGATGCGACTTCCTCGTCCAGTTCGGATATGGGATTGTTCTCGATGTTGAAGTGTGTAATGGCATGCGGCATCTTCATCGGCGCAATCGTTTCAATGCGATTGGATTTGCAGATGATCGTTTTCAGCGAAGGAAACGACCACAGTTCTTTGGGGAGATTGGTCAGTTGGTTTCCCTCCATACTGAGGTGCTCTAGTTTTGGGTTCTCGCTTAGAAATGACGGAAAGGTCGTGATTTGGTTGTCGCGAAGATAGAGGCGTTTTAGTCGACGCATTGCACCCAGGCTGGTCGGGATCTCGGTGATTTGGTTTCCGCGAAGATTTAGGGTGTGAACATCTGTCAACTGCGCGAATCGATCGGGCAAAGATGTGATGCGGTTGTTGGCGAGAGAGAGTTGCACCAATTTGCGCACACAAAAGACGTTGGGATGGATATGCGTCCAGCCCAGTTTCGATAGGTCGAGTTTGGGGATCGTCGGTGGTTGCTGCGGATCGATCGAATCGAAATATTTCCACAAAGATATGCCCCGATACGCATACCGTAATTGATGCGGCCAAAGGAAATGTTTGGAAAATTGAAATCTCCCGCGGTGTAATTCTGGCGGCGGAACGAAGCGTTCCCACGTCGGGTCAATCTCGGATAAGTCGGTTTGCTTTAAAAAGAGAGATGCGAGCGGCCAATCTTTCACGAAGGAGGGAAGGGACTTGATAGGATTACGGGAAAGATTGAGATGCTGAACATGGGTGAAGCGTGCCAGACTGGTTGGTATGGTCGATAGCTGGTTGTAAGACAAGTCAATCGTGGACAAGTCGGATGGAAGAGAATGAAAGAACGCGGGCAGATCTTGGAGTTCGTTGTGAGAACATTGAAATTTCTGTAGGTTGGGCAAGACGTAGTTCGTGTTGAGAGACGTAAAACGATTGTGGGAGACATTTAAATCGATCAATTTCGTACAATGATTTAAGTCGGAAGGGAGTGCGCGGAGTTGATTGTGTGCAAGATTCAAGCGGCGTAGATTGGGGAAAAGAGAAAAACGGTTCGGTAGGGAATCCAATTCGCAGTGTGAAAAATCCAACTCCTCGAGCCCCGCGCAAAATTCTGGGGGTGCATATTGAAAGAGGAGATAAAATTTTATTTTGTGCACGATGACGCTATCGAAGCCCATTACGTTGCAAAATTGAGGTTCCCCAGAGCGCATGTGGAAATGCGAGAAGAGAATCTTGAGAAACTCTTGGGATTCAGCAATGTCGTATCCCTCGAGGTTCAGTACCCGAAGATTCGGAAGCCGGGCGATTTCTGGCGTGAGCTGTATGGGTGGCTTTCGCCACCAATAGCGTTTTCCTTCCATATGGATTTCTTCCAGGGAGGGTATCTGTGCGAGAAGAGGGGGCAACGTGGTGAAGCGCATTTGATGGAGACGGATGGTTCGGAGATTGTATAGGCGGGTCAGTTCTGCGGGTAGTTCGGTTGCCATACCGTGGGAGATATCCAATTCTCGTAGTGTTGTTGCCAATGCACCACGCATAATATTTTTGGGGATGGGCTGATGGGTATACTGCAACGTGACGAGTGGGCATTCCGAAAGGGCATCGGGGAGGGTTTTGATTTTTGTTTCGTACAGCAGCAGCGTTTGGAGATTGGGAAAGTTCAGAATCTCAATCGGGAAGTCTTCTCCTCGAAAATGGGGCAGCTCGATATGCGTCCAATGATTGGCATGTTGGATGTTGTTCGGAAGCTCTTGGAGGTTCGCGGCCGTGATCGAAGTTCTCTCTTTCGCCCAGGATACGTCCAACGAACACAGTTTTGCGAGAAGCCAAAGAGAGATGTAGGTTCCGTGTGGATATCGTTCGGTATAGTCTTGGTGAGCGTTCTTCGTTCGAAGAGAACCCTGAATGAAGGGATGAAGCTCTTCCTCGGTCATGGCTACAAATTCGAGAACATGAAGGCCCTGTTTGACGATGGATAAGTCTTTACTGTGCAGTAATTCTTCTATTTTTTCTACTTCTTCTGGATACATGGGCACTTCATTAATCTTGACAAGGGGGTGATTGTATTAATCGCTCACGCAGTTTTCGAGGTCTTTTTCAATCATGGACAACCGATCTTGCTCCCGACACATCTCGTTGCGGAAGAACAAAGCAGGTGCACCAAAAATACCGCGTTCGACGGCTCCTTGGGTTCTAATTTTCTGTTCTTCCTCAATGATGGGGTTTTGGGTTTCATAGCATGCAAGACCACCGTGGTCGCAAAAAGAATCAATCGCATTGGACATTTCAGACACCTTTTTGAAAAGGTATCCACTTCCGTCTTTTTTGACAAAGGTAGCCTTTGTTGAAATTAAAATCTCATGATGACGATGACGGAAACATTTTTTCGATGTATGTAGCGGCCTCGAGAAGACCGTTGCGTCGTTGTAGGCGTCCCCCAATTTCTTGTGCCTTGGTTTCGTAATCACCCGATGTGAATTCTTCGAACAGGGTGGCCATCTTTTGGATGGTCAGTCGGCGTTTCCAAAACCCCTTTGGTCCGACTTGAAGTCTCTCGATGCGATCTGCCCAGTAAAATTGATCCAAGAGGTGGGGGATGATGGCTTGGGGGCGACCGGCACGAGCGGCTGCCGCTGTCGTTCCAGCACCACCGTGATGAACAATCCCCGCCATCCTTGGAAAAAGAGACTCGTGGGATACCGTATCGACCAAGTAGGCGAAGGGCGGCATATTTTGCATGCCGAGTTTTGCCCAACCACGACCAATGATAACGCGTACACCAACCTCTTTCGCCGCCTGCAAAATAATGCGGGTGGTTTGGAGCGGGGCTTGATCGGTCATGCTGCCGAAGCCAATATAAAAAGGAGGATCTCCCGCTTCGATAAAGGATAGGAGTTTTTCGGGAAGGGCTCGGGGTTGTGGGAGGTAGAGGTATCCTGTGGAGACGGCTGGCTGAAGATCAGCCGCCAAGGGAACGATACACTCATCGATGGCGTAGATGATTTTTGTATCGGGGAAGATGTACTTTTCGATTGACGATGTTGTTTCCAGACCCAGTTTGTTGCGCGAAAGTAGAAAGTGTTCCCTGAGCCCTGAGCGAAGAAGCCGTATTCCCGTTCGCCAAATGCAGTGGTTTATCCATTTGGGGAGCCGTACAAAGGGAAAGAAGATGACGGGATGATCGTTGGACGGGACGAGTTGTGGACAGTATGCGATATAGCGAAAGGCTTTGCCCTTTGCCTCGCAAAGGGAGTAGGTGGCCAACGTCACCCCACCAGCAAGGACAACGTCGGCCCATTCAATATGAGGGGTAAGTTCTGCGAACTGATCGTGTATCGCTTGTTTTATGAGAGTTTTGAACATTCGATACACACGAATCGGATTGTCGATGCTTTCTTTTTGGTTCTCGAGTTCTTTTTGTATGTTGAACCCAATACCGTAAAATGCAAGTCCATAGCACTTGGCCAGCGTTGCACCGTTGGGGGAGCCGGCGACACGTACCGTGTGGCCTCGCTCTTGGAGGTATTGCCCCAGGGCAATCATGGGTTGTATGTCCCCGCGGCTACCGATGGGATTGAGTAAGATATTCATAATTCTCAGAAGCGGTGGCTGATTCATTAATGTATAACGTACTTTTAAAGTTCGTTAAGCTATAGTTATTCGTGATGAGGCAATACCACGCACCACATCTGATATAAAAGCACGTCGCTTTTTTGGTGTCACCAAAGAGTGGGCGGGTATGCAACAATCGCGCTTTTCTCGATCGAGAACCGTATCGGAACGTTGCGATGTGTGAGCATATTCGGAACCCATTTCTTTTTTGATCGCTTGCTGGACATACCCCAAGTCGTTGATGGTGTTTGAAGTCGCTGCAGACAAAAACAGCTTGTTCCATTACTTTGGTGATTTTATGTCTCGAACGTTCTCTCTTCAGGGTGCGGTATTCCCTTTTGAACGGACGATGGATCGTGGAAAAAAATATAATCTCCGCGAAAAAAGTTATAATGAGTAGCTGATGTAAAATGGATGAGTATTATGTTTTATTATCTTTGGGCCTGTACGGATCCGGCACCAATCGTTGAAAAAGAAGCACCCAGTATCAATTTGACCGCTGCGTTAGAAGAGGATCAAGTTCGATTGGGAATCGTAGAAGAAGAGGAAGCCCTTTTCGGCGGAATTTCCGCGGAAGGTCAAATCGGAGACTACAAAATTTACAACAATCGCGCTCGTTTCATTATTCAATCGAATCGCATCTCTTCGTACTATGTCCCATACGGTGGTGGAGTTCTCGATGCAGACATCGCCCGCAGAGAAGGGGAGCAGGGACGAGACTTCGTAGATGAACATACCTTTATGGCGGGTTTGGCGCGCATCTTACGACCGACATCGTTTGAAATTGTATCCGACGGCTCGGATGGCGTTGCCCATCTACGGGTAATCGGAGAAGGGGCGCCGTTCGAAATGCTTGAAGGAGCGTTGGAAAATTTTGATATCGTACAAGAGATGGATATGTCGTTTCAAATCGACTATCGTCTTCATCCAAATTCGCCGCTACTCGATTCTAAAATGCGTGTTTTCTGGAACGATGACCCCCACTCGATCGAACTCGCGAATGTGATGTTGATCGCGAAGGAAGTCGTTGATCGCTGGTATCCCGGCTCCGGTTACAACCGAGAACCGGCCAATGAATGGATCGGTATGATCGGGAAAAAAAATGAAGTGGCGATGGCCTTATTTCCATCCCAAGAGCCCTTTGTGAACAGCTTGGTGCGAGATCTCCTCGAAGATGAAACGCCGGCGGTATCGGGTTTTTCGGCTCCGGGGATAATCTCTGAAGGAGACGTGTGGGAAATGCACCACTACATCGGTGTTGGTTCGAGCATTTCTGCGTTAACCGACGCATGGTACGCGGAAACCGGCGTGGAAACCGAGCTCGAAACCGGTACAATTACCGATTCTCAAGGTCAGGCTGTAGCGGGTGCCCGCGTCCAGATCATGCAAGAAGGATCTCCCATCACGATGGCCATCACCGATGAACAAGGGGGATGGTCAGCGCAGGTTCCAGTGGGGACGGAGACGACCTTTGTCGCGTCCGGCCGTCTGAGCGGAATTCACACCGATCTCCCGGCAGGTGCAGGCTGGTATAGTCCCTATGCCTCGCAGTTGGTTCGTACCCAAACCCTGCAATCGATGTCGCAAGGTGGATTGACCCTCCCCTTTGCGGAAGGATACGGCCTGGGTAGCGAAGGTTCTTCTACCTTGCAAACGCCCGGTACCGTCTCTGTTGAGATCGCAGACGGTTTACCGGCCGTCGGCAAATTGTACTTCCTCAATGGAGATCCCGTGTCTTCACCGCTTGTCGTCGGAAGACCGCATGGTGCTGCCTGTATTGCATACACAAAAGATGGTGAGATATCCTTTCCCGTCGAGCCGGGAGAGTACAATGCCATTGTAATACGCGGTTCAAACTACAGCGCTCACCAAGAACAGATCCGTGTATCGGAAGGAGAAACCGTCGTACTGTCTGTCGAGCTTGAAAAACAAGACTTGCCGCCCAACGTTTACTCTATAGATTCTCACTCTCACTCCGCTCCGTCCGGCGATGGGCGCGTATCGATGAGCGGTCGTGTATTGAGTCATGCCGGTCACGGCGTTGACATCCACGTCTCCACCGAACATGATCACGTTATCGATTTCCAGCCTCTGATCGATGCCATTGGAGTATCTGATCAGCTCGATACCTTTGTAGGAGCCGAGGTCAGTCCCCCCATGCGCGGTCACTTTAATATTTTTCCGCTGGAGGCCGATCCCGAAGTCTTTAATTTCGGTGCGCCGATTTGGTGGGATCAGCATCGTGATACCGATGAACTCTTTGCGCTTATCCGAGAGGTACTCGGAGAGGATGGCATGCTTCAATCCAATCATCCGACAAGCAGCAGCGGTCTTTTTCGAGCAGCGAGCTATGATTTGGCCAACGGTAAGATCAATTCTCCCGAGCATTGGGCGACGGACTTTAACGCGGTTGAATTGCTCAATGACGGTCACTACAGCTCGGTCTTGCCGTACTATTTCGACTTGATTTCACGCGGGTATTCGGTCACTCCGATGGGGGTTTCCGATTCCCATTCCTCCGAAAACGGCGTTGGGGTCAACCGAACCTATGTGTATTCAGAGTCAAAATCCAAACCCGATATGTCATTGGCTATGCAAAGGAGCCATACCGTCGTGAGCCGCGGTCCTTACATTCACGCGACCATAGAAGAGGAATGGGCGCCGGGTAGGACGTTCAGCGGGGTGCAATCATTGAAGGTCACAACCTACAAACAGGATTGGATGCAAATCGACGAGATCATCTTGTATGAGAATGGAGTCGAGAAAGAGCGCATACCCTATGAAGACGAAGTTCTCTTTAATCTCGCCCCACTCGATGATGCGCATTATTCGGTCGAGATCGACGGCGCAACATCGATGCGGCCGTTTTACGGTGAAGCTCCATGGGCGATTACGTCTGCTATCTTGATCGATTTGGACGGTGATGGGTGGTCTCCGCCGCTACCTCCCCTCGATTAAGAGCCCTTTACCCGTCTTGTATCCAGCGATGTCTGGTGTGAATTATGATGCGCTTTGAATGCGCTTGTAAGATCATATGCATCCTTTGAACTCCATTGATACAACGCTTTACATTCGATGCTACAATCTAATGTATCGAAACCCTTTCATATAGATTGTTGTATGCTTCTTTCCATTCTTACTTTTCTCGCTTGCCGAGAGGCTGTGCCCGACGGGAATTTTGATCCCGAACACATTGTAGACGTGTCGTTGTCCATCGCAGATGCAGACTGGGAGGCTTTGTGTAATCAGACGCGCACGTTTTT
The DNA here is from genome assembly GCA_036127535.1 of Myxococcota bacterium. Classification (GTDB taxonomy): domain Bacteria; phylum Myxococcota_A; class UBA796; order UBA796; family UBA796. Next base: position 15,816 of record JAYYRF010000093.1, read on the forward strand.
TTCTGAATTTGCGGGCGATTGCATGGATAAGCCGTTCCAGTCACCCTATACATACTTTTCGGCAGACATTTCTATCGATGGACAAAGTCTCTCCAACATCGGTGTCCGAAAAAAAGGTTTTATTGGATCTCAAAGTACCGTAAAGCCGTCTTTGCGCATCAACCTCGACGAGTATGTGGACGGAGCGGAGTTGTTCAACGTCGATAACGTTACGCTCAACAACGGAGTCCAGGATCCGTCTCGAATTCGCCAATGTCTCGGCTATTATCTCTTCGAAAAAGCGGGGCTGCCAGCTTCTCGATGTAATTTTGCTCGGGTATCCGTAAATGGTAATGAACCGACCATTTACATTCATGTTGAACCCGTCAAGCGCTCCTTTTTGCGCGATCACTTCGGAAATGATGATGGGGACTTATACGAAGGTACGATCAGCGACTTCGATCCCATTCGCATGCAAACCTTCGAGGTCAAGAACGACGATACCGATGAAACGCTTGCTCCTATTCAGGCTTTGACCACACTCTTGCAGACCGAGTCTTCTTTGACAGAGGAACGCCTCGGGGAACATGTGAACATCGATGCCTTTTTGACTTTTTGGGCCATGGAGGTCTTAACCGGACATTGGGATGGTTATACCGGATACAACAACAATAATTTTTTCATGTATCGCGACCCGTCTACCCAACAATTTTATTTCATTCCATGGGGGTTGGATGATGTATTCGATCCCGGCATGCAAGAGGGAGAGAGTTATATTTTCAGTTCGTCTGCCTTGACCAACGCCATTCTCAATACGCCCGAACTCAATCCACTCTTTGAAGAAAAGATGCGTTCCTTGTTGGATACGGTTTGGGTCGAAGATGAAATTTTAGCGGAGATCGATCGGATGGAAGCGTTGCTTTCCAGCGAGCCCTACATGGATGATCACATCTCCGAATTCGAAACGTTGCGCGAATACGTCGAAGGACACCGTGCGTATGTCGAAAGCGCTCTTCCCGCGCAGCCCACCGAACGAGGCAACCCGTATTGTATTCAGGCCGTTGGAAACATTGAGGCCTCCTTTGAAACCCAATGGGGGTCGAATGACAATGAGAATATCTTGGAGGAAGGAACGCTGGATATGTCCGTTGATTTTCCCAATTGGACACCGCAGTTTCTCAACACGGGTGCCGGCATCGGATTCGCGGGGGAGCCCACGCGCCCGGACAGTGCGCTGGTTTTGGCCGGCTACACGCAAGATGGCGTTTTGCTGTACCCCTATCTGGAGTTTGACTCCGAACAAGCCGCTGGTGGCGAGATCATCATCGATCAACATTCCTCCTTTGGCTCGATCTATTACACCACCGAAGAAATGGGCTATCGGTTTGAACAGGCGGGATTTCTCTACGGCGGAACGCTTTCCTTTGAAACCTTTGGCACCGGTGCCGATGAGACCGTTATCGGAACGCTCTCCTCAGAAATTTACAATTGGCAAGAGATCAGTGACTAGCGTTTTGGATCCGCGGATACAGATTGATTACTCGAGATAGTAGTCATAAACGATCCGAACATCATTACCGAGTTTCGGTGGATTTTCCCCGAAGTACACGGCGTTGCGATCCTCTTCGTAGTTCCAAGTATTTTGTACTTCATCATCGACCCGCACTTGTATCGAGCTTTCAATCGGAATCTGTTCGAGGGCAAAAAGAGGATAAGAGACGCTGGCGTCGACCAAGCGATTGATTTCGTTTTGCCAATTGTCGCAAATCGAGAGATACTCTCCTTCTGTTTTATGGATCAGATCGGCATAGCCGTTGCCGGCTTCCACTCCATAACAACCGTCCGGGAGGGGGCCAATTACGCCAGAAAACATCAATTGTTCAAAATTCGTTTTGTGCGATGCGATCGCGTCGTAATACTCATTCCAATATGTGGGATTGGTGTCCCATCCGGGAGAGTTATCTTCTTCGTCGGAAATAAAAATCACGTGCAGACGAGCATTTTCTCGCAGGAATCCTTCGTTGCAACCGCCGGATTTCGATTCTTCGAGAGCCATCTGCACGTTGTACAGTCCCCACTCATCGACGAGATCTTCGCCGGGAGGGGTGATGATCCCAGTCGCAAATTGCTCCGAGTAATTGGGGTTGCTGGGATCGAGAACGCCGCCGATGCCGCATCCGTCAGGCCCTGTAACGGCGATGATCTGCCAGTCGTCGGTATACTGCACAAGCTCGTCGATAAATACTGTCAGTTCTTCTCCGAGAGTTTGCAGTTCTTCGGTCATCGAGCCGCTGGTGTCGCCAAAAAAGAGGATATCGACACCGCTTCCGAGTTCCAGTTCCCACGACTCTTGCTTTTCGCGCACGGCTGAGGAGGTTCCCGTCGTTGTAGAAAAAGAGGGTGCTTCCTTCTCTTGGCAGGACAGAAGCGTAATCAAAAGCACGAGATAAGGTATTTTTCTCTGTATCATAATGTTTCTTCCTTTATGAGTGCCGATTTAATCAACATATCACAGTATCCCATCTATTGGGATTCCCCTTGTGTGCGCTTTGACGCAAAGCAGGCGTGACTAGGGCTCCTTTTTTTTCGTTTCCTTGTTCTTTTTGTTCTTATTTTTTTTCTTTTTTTTGCTCGCCCGGTATTCGTAGCCCATCATAATGATGAAATTATCAGGTCTGGTGGTAACGAAGCGTTCCCAAACCAGCCGAACGCCAACGCGATTGCGCTTGCGAAGTTTGTATTTGCTGCCGAGTCCGACCTGAAACTTGTCGCGTCCGTCGTCTGTAATGTAGTATTCGACGAAGCCGTTGGGTCTCCATCGCTTGGGGGCATCGTACTCCCACCCAACTTTGTGACGCATTCCGTAGTCGACGTCCGTTTCATCGAGTTCTTGTCGCGCCTGTAAGCGCATCCGGTAGCGAATGTCGAGCTTTTTGGTGAGAGACCAGTCTCTCTGCACGTCCAAGTGACCTCTTTGGGCGAGTTCCAGCGTATCATTTTTGGTTCTGCGCCAGAAAAGTCGATAACCGGGTACTACATCAAACCACGGTACGCCCTTCCAAATGATCTCTAGTTCCGGAATGATGCTCTCAATCGCCGTTAGATTATCCTCCAGTCGAAGATGTTGGGAAAACTTGATGTGGGTTTTGGGAAGGACTTTTTTTCGATAGGCCGTTTTCATCCATAACTGAGTGTCAGCGTGAGCCATATTGAGCAGCAGTAAAGATAGAATCACGGGTCACTCCGGTTTACGGTGGCACTAATTTTTACGGTTCCACGAACCAAATCGATATTATCTATGGTGTAGCTTTGTATCGGCAATCCGGTGTGGGCGCGCAGCTCTTCCAAAAAATTCGGATGTTTCGTTCGCTCAAACTGGTGATAGGTGATTTTGACGACGCGGCCATATGAAAACCATCCGGACTGTTCGATCGCTGCGGTGAGCCCCGCGATGAAGGCATTGACCAAGAGTACCTCAGCCAAGCTAATTTTATCGTTTACAACGGCGTTGAGAATCCCCAAACCAATCACGACGAAAAGGTAGGTGAGATTGTGGATTCGTATGGCCTCGGTGCGGTACCGTAAAATGCCGAACACAGCAAATAGGCCGAGGGCAAAGCCCAATTCGATCGGGACTTGGCGAAGCGTGTAACACAGCGTAAACGTAATGAAATTGAACATTACATAGGTAAAAATGTACTCATTTTTACCATATTTGCGGACATAGCATCCCAACACGACAATGGCGGTAAAAAATAGATCTATACCGAGCCGGAGCAGTAACCGTATGATGCCCTGCAGATTGATGAAGTCTGGATGTAGACCAAGAATTTCGGTCATGGATTCTCCTTCTGCATTTTTTGTCCCTTGTATCTACATGTACCGCGTCGTCTTTGTATCTGCATTCTTCGTAGGCCACACAGAGCGAAAAGAACCCAAAATGGTTGGACGGATCCGTGGTGCACTGTACAAGAAATGCTGGCGGTGCTGACCACCTCCCCCGTTCCGAGAAGTTCATCGATGGCCGCCGGAACACATTCGTTTTCCCATTCTTCACCTGCGCTGGCGCCGTCCTCGATGATTTTTTCGATCGTAGAACGACGTCCTTCAATCCAGCTGCGCAGCTCGTCCACCGTAGCGGTCAATTCTGGCGTGTCTTCGGCGGATTCCACGTGGGCTTGCTTGATGAGAATTCTCTCGTCCAAGCGACTCTCTACCCATACATTCTCGAGCATGTCGGAGAGTTTGGCGATGTACAGATTGGAGAACGTCGGATGTCGAGACAGTCTTCGGGCGATGGCCGAGTTGTTAAATTCTCCTCTCTCGACTTCTTGCATGGCATCATCAGGGCCCCACGGAATGAAAATGGCGCGGTCTTCTCGGTCGGGATCAAAATATACATAGCTGTTGTTGCTGTTGGCGTTGTAGCCATCGCCGTGATTCACCAAGGTTTCCAAAGCCCAAAAAGAGAGGAATAAGTCGATATCCAATACGCGATCGAGTTCTTCCGCTAGCGATTCATCGTCTGCTTCCAGCGCTCGCGCAACGTTCCACAGCAAGGTTGCGTCGGGGATACTTTCGTCGGTTTTTGCTTCCCAGCGCCCGAGACCGTCCGCCAAATGGGACGGCGTAAAATCCGAGATGGTGCTTTCGTACAAAGACCCGGTATCGTTGCCAAAGGCGCGTTGTAAGAATGCATTCTTGATGGGTTCAACGTGGGTGTAAGCGCCCAACGAGACATCGTTTACCATGACATTGGCCAAATTGCACAGGGGTGCCGGATATCCGGCATCGTGAAATACGCTGTATACCAAACAGGTGCGCATACGGCTCGCGTCGGTGAGATTGTTATTGAGAGTAACCGATACGAGATCCCCTAAGAGCTGGTTCTCAACATATTTATCGGGTTTGATCTTGAGGGAGGGGCGGCGCTCGGATCCGGTGAGTACAGAGCCGACAAATCCTTTCTTTCGAACCCCGATATTTTGTGCGGACAGACCCTCGATTTGAACATCCGCAGGAAAGTGGGTAAACGGATCGGGGAAGGGCTCGGTGCAAGAGTGCAAGATGTGGCCGACGGCACCGGAGAGTTGATCAGAGGTTGAACCTTCAAACCGCGTCTGCGAACCCAAGGAACGGAAATCGTTCTCATCGATGGTCAGCTGCACACACGGCATCTGGTCCAGTTCGAAGGACACCGAGTTGTCTGTGCCAGGCGTACACGGAAAGGTTGGGGCGGCGATCTCGGGCGCACAAGCGCAGAGCAGTCCCACCAAGGGTAGGATATTGGTATGTCTAAAAAGCATAGCCGATCCCCATCGTTAGCAGCGGCTTCCATTGACTAATCGTTGGCGGAGCGCTCGTCTCGTTCAGAGTGTCGGCGTGTGCGGTGTATCCGATATTGTATGCGGTATACCCTCCCAAGCCGATCTCGAGCAGTACTGGTCCCCAAGACCACGTGTAGTCCATCTCTGCCCCCAAACCGCAAACGGTCCAGGACGCGAGGCCGTAGGCACCGGCGGCTACGACGCTTCGACCGATTAAGATAAATGGGGTTGCGCTCCACCCTCCCAGCCCGGTTGGACGAAAAAAGTACCGTGGTCCGCCGCGAACCCCGACGTAGGTCGTTTGGGTAAAAAAGGAGAGTTGTGTGTAATCGGCCTGAATGAGGATGCCGATCTTCGATGCCAAGCGGTTTTGAAAACGGAGACTGAAATCTGCTACGCCAATATTGATGAGATCTGCCTCTTCTTCAATATTCCGCAAGAGCGACTGGGACAGTGTCGAAAATAATGGGTTCCATGTGATGGCATATTGCGGCTCTTTGTTCGCGAACTCTTGGGCTGAGCTTTCTCCGTACGCGTTCGTGTGGAAGAGCAGTATTCCGAGGAACGCACAAAGGAAACGTCTTGGAAATCGCGGCACGAATGCTTACTCGTACTGCAAGAGCGCTTCAATTCCGGCCAAAGACTCCGAGTGGGAGAAGAGCATGTATGCAAACTGACTTTGTCGGCTTTCCAATTCGTTTTTGAGTTGGATGAGACTTTCGTGCGCGAGTTGGGGATCGTCGGCATTGGAGAGGATGGGTTCGATCGTTCCATCCGATCGTGCGACGGCGCTGTCGCCCATGATCAGGAGATCGTCAAATCGATAGGCTGCATTGCCCATCGAATGGCCGGGAACGGCTAAAATTTCGAGTTCTGAACTGCCCAGGTAAAGAATTTGGTTGTCGTTCAGACCCACGTCCAGTGCAATACCTTTCTCGGCCAGCGCGCTTCTCTCTGATTCCAATGCATAGATCTTTGCATTGGGAAAGAGATGGATTCCACCGATGTGATTTCCATGCGCGTGGGTGAGGAACACCTTCTTTACATCATCCGGCGATGCTCCTTCGGCGGCGAGTTGCGCGAGAACCGGGTTGTTATCGGATCCGCCGGTATCGATGATGACAAGCTCATTCTTATCGGAGCGCAGTAGGTAAGAAGCGGCCGTTGTGTCTCCCACCTGTATGATGTGAGAATCTCCTTGGTCGCTTTCAAAGACCGATGCATTGGGGTCAACGGGCTTTTCAAGTGTGCTGCAGCCGGTTAAGATTACGATAATAAAGCGGAAGAACATAGTTGGAAATTACCTTTACCGTATATCTTACCACTAATTCTTTCATTTAAATTCGATTTTTCGATATGCTCAGTGGTCATGATACCTTCGGAAGGTGCCGATCAGTGCTTTGCGCACATCAATCTTCAGCGTCGTTTGTGAGCAATACTTCGAATTTGGCCAGGAGATTCTGACAACGGTGCTGATCGGTATCCTTGAGCAAAGGCATCGCTTGTCGTAGCCACGTCACCCCGCGTGGGTTTTGGGCCGCACACAGTCGCTCACCGTGCTCCAGCATTAAGACGGGAGAGTTGGTTTGGGGGTCATCTAAAAAAGCCGCACCGTGATCCAGTGCGCGGTCGCGTTCGTTCAAAGACCAAAGCCAGCGTGAGACAGACAAAGCGATTGTACGTTGTAGGGAGTGTTTTTTTTGCGGTGTCTGCTTGCATCGATCCAGAAGCGATATCGAGGATGTGACTGCTTGCGAGAGCCGATCGCTTTTTTCCAATAGCTGTACATAGTCCCAAATGCTCTCGATCGTCGTGGGGTGATTCATTCCCAAAGCCTTCTCCTGAGCGGGAATGGTTTTGAGAAATAATAACTCTGCCTGTTCGAGATCTCCTTTCCAAAATAGGGTGGTCGCATAACCCATTTGCGAATCAAGAGTCTTGGGATGGTCTGCTCCCAGTTGCTCGATTCTGCCTTCGATCGCGATATCCAAAAAAGAACAAGCGCTGTCGTACTCTCCTTGTAACGCACAGAGCCAACCCAAAATATTGGCACTGTTTAAGGTTTTGGGATGCTTGGCACCGAGAATCTCGGTGCGCTTTTCATACACCGTTTCGCATAGCGGTCGGGCTTCTTCATAGCGCTTCATTTTGATGAGCATCCAAGAGAGAGTGGCGACAGAGATGAGCGTCTTATGATGATTGGCACCGAGGAGTCGGGTTCGGTTGGCAATGGCTTCTTCAAAAAGTGGTTTGGCTTCTTCGTATCTTCGAGCGGCGTTGAGCAGAGACGCAAGTGAATTGATATTGACGTAGAGCTCAGGATTTTCACTGCCCAGCGAAATACGCAGACCGGCAAGAGCCTCTTGTGCGGCTTCAATCGCGACCTGGTAATTTCCGATGGCCTTTTCGGCGAG
>JAYYRF010000094.1:0-4513 GCA_036127535.1 Myxococcota bacterium
TTGCCATAGACGTGCACCTTGGTCTTGAATAATTTTTGTTTCCGTTTGCCCTTGCTCTTGTAAACAAAGTTGATTTTACGGATAATTCGAGCTTCTCCGGGGAGATCGATCGTGCGACTGAGACTCCCTTTTTTGAAGTGAATACGCGTATCTGGAGAAAAAGAGCTCCCGTCGCCAAAGGTGACTTTTATGTCGTACATCTGTAGACCTCCTCGGTCTACGTCAATTTTGATTGCCTTGTACAGACCCTCGTCCTTACCAACTTTGATGGTGTCTCTATCGACTTTGAAATCAACGCTGCGCGAGCCGAGCTTCGTCCACTCGGCAGCCATCGCGGATGCCGTCGTGGCCAAAAAAAGTATAATGGTGAATAAGATTTGTTTCATTAATGTTCCTCCTAAGGGTTAATAATAGCGATTACGGAAGGGAAAGTGATTTATTTTGTCCCAAGAACCCATTTTTCGTTTTAGATTGAACTCTTGGGTTTTGTGCTTCTCTGCTTGGGCTCCGGTTTAATTCCCAGAAATTATTGGCACAATAGTTGCTTATTCGTTTACACAATATAATCGACTTTTTTTTGTGAGGTACACATGACATTCTTTGGACTTTCAATTTTATTCCTTGCCTGCGGCGACAAATCGAACGACACTTCGGAAGATACCGGCAGTGATAACGGAGTATCCTTTGCGGGCATGGACTTTGTTTTGGATTCTGCAACCGGATACGAGCCCACCGGCGATTCGATCTATCTTTCCTTTGGAGACGATGCGTCCAGCATCAGCTTCACCGGTGGGTGTAATCACTTCAGCGGTTCTTTTGAAATGGAGGGAGACACCCTTGCCGTTGGTATGCTGAGCGGAACGGAGATCGGCTGCGGCGATGGTTTGATGGAGCAAGACGACTGGTTTGTGTCTTTTTTCACCGCTTCTCCCACTGTTGAACACAACGGCGATACGATCACGTTTACCGGATCTGATGCAACGCTCGTCTATCTCGATGAAGATATTGCGGTTCCGGATGCCTCATTAACTGCTGAGACGTGGTACATCGACACCTACATCGACGGTGGGGTGGCCAGTGCCTTTAATATCGGTGTTTCTCCGTCTATGACGTTTGGTGATGACGGTTCGATTAGCGTTAATACTGGATGCAATGACGGCGGCGGAACGTATATCGTAGAAGGGGATCAACTCACCGTAAGTATCGATACGATCACGGATGCTGTATGTGAAGGTGATCTCGCTTATATTGAGGGCCACATTTTGTCGGTTTTGAACGGAGCGGCGACCTACAGCATCGATGGGAATCAGTTGAGCATCGACAATGGTAGCTTGGGCATCGGTGCGCATATTGAGTAGTAGCGTTCTCTAATGCGTTTTTCATCGGTTACGGGTTCGTAACCGATGACTTTAGACTTTCTATGGAACCAATCGTTCGCATTGGTTGTCTTGGCAATTATTCCTACCCATGATCAACGTTGAGGACGAATGGAGAAAATGTGACACTGCGTTGCATTGCATGTATGTCTATTTTTATGGTCGTTTTAATGACTCTTCCAGAGACCTGGGGGATGGAAACGCCTTGTGATCGCAATTGTTACAGTGGCACTTTACCCTGTTCGCACGCTGTTGAACGCTTTGGTGCCATGCCGGGTTTTGCCCTTGCGAATGACTTGACGATATATGTGATCTCTCTTTTAAAACAATCACCCGGCAGCTACCAATTTGCGAATTTAATCGCGTATTTTGTACTTTTACCCGCTGTGGCTGTTTTGAACGGTTGGCTGGGTAAAGAGCGCTGGTATTGGTATGCCGCCGCCCTGACGACCATGGTTTTGATGCTTCTAATCGGTCATCTCACATGGACGGGAACGTGGTCTCCCGCCTTCAATTGGTACTATTACTGTGTCGACTTCTGTATTCGATTGGGGAATCTATTGGGTGTTACCTACCATGGTTTATGCTTTTTGTTGTTTATTGTAGCCATACACGGAGTGCTTTTGATCGATTTTGCAAACGGTGTGCGAAAGCGCTTGACTCTCTCCGAAGAAGCCAATTCGGAACCGTGATACTGAGATTTCGCTCAAACCGTTATGTGCGTCGATAGAGCTTTATACGAGCGATTATCTCCGGTTCGAATGCGTTGTCGCCGCGATAGATTTCGACATATAGAATTGGAAGGCATATACTTCCTCATGCGACCGTCTATGGCGGCCAGGCTAAGAGGACTCGCTACTGAGGAACGGTCATGAAAACGGATAAACCACATCACATTTTACGTCGTACGCCTCCGGAACGATTGTATCCCTCGTCAGACCATCGGATTGCACTCGAAGAACCCACATCTTTACCCAAAAGCCTCGAATGGCGACTTGGTGCGCGTTACTGGCATCATAACGGTAACGCTCCCTTCGCGGATGGCTCCGTTCCATACATCATCAACAATTCCGGCTGGGCTCCGCGGGCAGCCGCCGAACTGGTCCTCGCGGCGGGGCAGACCATCTCTGGGCCGCTTTTGATCGTCGAACTGGCCGCTGGAAGTGGCGTTTTTGCACGGCAGGTTTTGGAGCATATTCACCAAGAGAGCGAGCGTTTATCGCTCGATGTATACGACCGCTTGACGTGGATTTGTACGGACGGTGCGATGCGATCCGTTGAAGCATGGAGTAAGCGGCAGCAATTTCACCCACACGAAGGACATGTCTTACCGCTACAATTAGCCGCCGCGGATATCTCCACACTGCCGTTACCCAATGGGAAACTCATTGGGGTGATCGCGAATTATGCCCTGGACAGTCTTCCCGCACAGGTCGTTCGAAGAGATGGAACGAGTCTTCATTTGCAGGCGTGCCTCTATTCCGGTGAGCAAGAGATTTTGAATCGATTGGGTATGACCGTTTCGGATATTCAGGCAGAGGTATCGCGGGGGACACCGGAATCGCTCGACAAATTGATGCCGTTGTTGGGACATTTGGAGGTTCAGGCTTCGTTTCGACATGCCGCAGAATCCATCCCCTTCGCTGAAGATGCCTTGCAAGCCGCGGGAAACGACACGGCCATGGTGAACACTGGCGCGCTGACTTTCCTGGATGGAGCGTTGTCGCGTCTTACAGACGGCGGTTTTGTGTTGATAAACGACTATGGCTCCACAATGCGGAGCGAGTTTGAACGACAAACCTTTGTGCACCGCTTTGGCGGTACGATCACCTGTGCGCTGAATTTTCCACTCATCGATCATTGGCTATCGGAACACGGATGTCGGGTTTTCAAGCCGACCGACGATGAACAACGAACCATTCACACACGATTGGCCATTTTGGGTGATAACACTCGTCTAAAAGAGGCCTTCGATGAATTTTATAACGACATCCAATACATCCACGCCGATCGCGTTGGCTCTTGGACCAATTCCTATATCGCATCGGGACAGGTATCAGAGGCTTTGGAGGTCTTGGAACGGCACCTCAAATGGTGTCCCACAGACTGGCATAAGCTCGCAGAAGCAGCGCAGTTTCTCATGCAACAGTTTGGACAATTACCCGAAGCCTTAGAGCTTGCCCGTGCCGCCTGTGCGGTAAACCCGTGGTCGTCTACCTTGGTATGGAACGTATACGGTTCGGTTCTCTTCTCAATGGGGTCGTGGGAGTCGGCGGAGTCCGCGTGGGAAAAAGCCATCGAAATATGGAAAGAGGATCCCAGTACGTGGCTGAACCTCTCCTACTTGTATGCGGCGCGAGGGCAGACGGAGAAGGCGCTTACGGCACTTGCGAAAGGACTTGCTTATGATCGCAATGGCGGATTTCGCGCCGCCCTGCTCCAAAAACAAAGTGAGATTTTGGGGGGACAATATCAATCCCACAGTGCTTCGATCGATCGAATGACCCGGCGCCACCGAAGACTGGTCGATGCGATTCGACCGCCGTCGGGCGCTCTGACGGACGGGGAGGGGGATCCGGCTTAGTGCTGTTATTCCGCGCAGTTGTGCGTATACAACAGGGTTTGCTCACCGCTTCCGTCTTTGGATTCCAATGTATCTAAGAGAGATTGTTCATCGGAGGTCCACGCCTGATAATATGTGGGCGATTCCCAGTCGCCGTTTCCCCAAATGACCAATTCTTCTTCGGTATCGTAGACCTGAAAATGGTCGTTTTGGCGCTCGAAACGACCCCGAGGATGTTCCCCCCAAGCGTATGTATCGACCACGAACCACTCACCCTCATTGTAGGCTTCGCGAAGCCTTTCGCTACCCGATGCGATCTCCTCGTAGCTTTGGCGCAAGCGGGAAAGGGTGGTCAGTACTCCCTCTTCCGTATCGGGCATCGCCATCTGAACGCTATGCCCGGCGAGGGTGCCGTATTGATCATAGGTCCAATCGCTTTGGTGAATGTGGATTTCGTTTTGATACAAATTCCGCTGTGTGAGATGTCCGTATCCGTCATATTGAAAGACCAGTCGATGCGCATCGTTTTGCACGTCCGTCTCGTTCTCCGCTTCGATAAGCATCTCGTCTGCGG
>JAYYRF010000095.1:0-3690 GCA_036127535.1 Myxococcota bacterium
GACGAGTATGTGCTCAACTCCAATGAAGGAATTGGATACGACGGATACTCCATTATGGATGGTGGCGCCATCATGACGGGTTCGTCGGGTTTATATGGATGGAACGGTCGTAAACCCTACCACTCCGTGAACTTTGTCACCGTCCACGATGGATTTACCCTGTACGATCTTTTCTCCTATGAAGAAAAACAAAATGGCTGCGGCCTCATCAACCCCGTCTGCTGTGAGCAGCCAATGTCGGTTTGGTGCGATACCGAAAGCGGCGAAGACCACAATCGCTCTCGCAACTGGGGCAATGAATATACAAAACGGCAAATGATGCGAAACATGTTTGCGGGCATGTTCTTTTCGCACGGGACACCGCTTCTTTTGGGAGGGGACGAGTGGATGCGCACCCAGTACGGCAACAACAACTCCTACTATATCGCGGCCGATAATGAATGGAATTGGTTTCGCTGGGGCGAGTGGAGAAGTGAATCGGCCAAGTTCCGATCACGGATGCATGATTTTGTACGAAAACTCTCACGCATGCGCAAAGAGAGAATCTACGCTTTTTCTCCCAAAGAACACGGCGGCGGTATGCCCTTCTCGTGGAAAACCAAGGACAACCAATCGATGTCTGATAGCGATTGGGGCAAGAAAAACGTCATGATCCATTACTATAAAGATGAAAACTGGGATCAGCGCGAAATTCTCATCATGATCAACATGGAGCGCGAGGCCCAAAACTTTACGCTGCCGACCGGTCGAACCTGGCAGCGCATCTTGGATACCCAAGCGTACTTCGACACCGGTGACATTGCCGGAGAACCCGATGGATACCTCAGTGATGCAGACAGCACTTCGCTCTCTCAATCTGCGAACATTACGCTCGATAATCCCCGCCTGATCGAAGACAGTGAATATTACGTTGCGGGCTCAAGCATTGTCATATTGGAGGAGCAATGATTTCTGCCTTACTCCTCTCTCTTTCTACTGCAATCGCTGCTCCCACCGAGATTGGGGGTTATTTCCGCGTTATGACACGTCCAGACCTACAAGGAGGTGCAGGACGATTGGGCTATTGGAATTTGTATGGGCGCCTTCTCAACGAAGGTCCATACGCCACCCTTGACTTTCGCTTTAAACTGCTGGAAAGAACACCCAGCAATGCGCCTTGGACATCTTTATACGCCCGTATCGAAGGAGGCTCCATTGGCAACAGCGACAGCCAAAACGGTTCTCTTTCGCAGCTTCGCCTATCCCAAACCTATGTTTTGGCCGGAAATGTTTTAATAAAGGATGTAGTGTGGCAACTCGGCACCTTGGATACATACTTTGGCGATTTGGGGCTGTACGACATGCGACCAGCGCAGATCTTCTTTGAAACCGTTGGGGTTTCTGCGCGGTATCAAAAGCAAAAGTTTGAGATCCTGGTCGGTGCCGGCGATTCGGGGTACGCGATCAAACGAGACAATTACAATACCATCCTCACCGCGGGCGGAACCGTTCGTTATCGCCCCATCAACGGATTAGAAATCGGTTTCGGTGGCCAATATAGATACGAACCCGGTGTTCGAGGTAACCAAGCAGCTCCCTACGCTACCCCCAATGTAGATTATGAAGACTACGTTCGCGGTGAGATCGTTCAAAATTATATGCTCGAAAATCCCTTTGAAGCAATCGAATGGCCGGATCCGGAACTGCGCTTTGCTACATCGGGGAAGCTGATTGGCTATCTTGGATTCGGTGGATTCGGTCCGGTAATATGGAACAATTTCTTTATCAGTTACGAATCCTTACATCCCAAAGATCCCACCTCAGAGTCGTTTCAGGGTCAAACGTACAACATATACACTGCCGATTTGACCGACGAACGCACCAGCTTGGTTATTGGAAATGAACTGCAGCTCAAGATCATCCCCAATCGTTTCGACATTGCGTGGGCCATGCTGTACGGAAACAGCGAGGACGGAGACAACGATATCGTTGTGAGCGAAGAAGATCGAATCTTTTACTCCTCTGTTCTTCGAACCCAATTCTATATGACGCCACACCTCCATTTTTTGCTCGAGGGCTCGGTTGCACAAGAGATTTCGAAAAATGGAAACATGTTCCGCGAACACGCCGACTCTATCTTTGCGAACACCAACAGTGTGCCTGATACCCGCGGCCTAGAATATGGGGATACCGATACGCGCAGTACCATTCAAGGAAAAGGCGGGCTCGTTTTAAATCCGATGGGAACCGGTATCTTTAATCGTCCCTCTCTTCGACTTCTCTACGGAATTCAATATTCCAACCAAAACAACGCATTTGGAAACCGATTCGTGGAAAATCTAGACCAGTACAACCAGTTTGGGAATGTCGAACAACACGTTCACCAGCTTATCGCTTTGGAGACAGAAGCATGGTTTTAATACAACTTCTCTTTGCTTGTACGTTGAGCAAAGCACCACTAAAAGCCCAAAACGATACAACGTTATTCGTCGTTTCTGCACGGGATGATCTCGATACCAGAACGACCTCTTCCCTTCCCTCTTCTTTAGAACAAGCAATTGAGAATAAAATTCAATCTCGGGGTATATCGTTAACGATATTACCGCTCAAGGAAGAATTTTCTATGCTGAGAACCAGTGCCCAAAGACAAGCGCTGTACGAACCGCGTCCTCTTCTCCTGATCGAGACCAAAGCGCAATTCTTCTCGCAGCTCAACGGGCGCTTTCGATGGACTGTCGACGTACAATTACACCTATTAGCACAGTCTGGAACCCCCTTCGTTCAACAGTTTTCCGTCCCTGTTTTTCATCAATTTCACCATGAACGCGAAGCGGAAGCCCTGGAAGCGGCACAAGAGGTCATCTTACGTCATGTAGATATTCTACTCGACGATTATATCCGCGGAGGAACGCTTTGATTTGGCTTTTATTGGGTTTGCAGTCCGTTGCAAAACCCTTGGATGCACACTTCTTGTACTTTATATTGGTCGATCGATTTTACAATGGGCAAACCGCAAATGATACAGCGATCGACCTCAAGGATCCCCAAGCTTTTCATGGGGGAGACTTGCAAGGCATCGAGCAAAAAATCCCCTATCTGGAAAAGATGGGTGTAGATGCTCTTTGGCTGTCCCCTATATTCCATATGCGAAAGGATAAATTTGAAGGGCACGGCGCGTTTCACGGATACTGGATACAAGATTTAGACAAAGTAGAACCTGTCTTTGGTGGAGAACAAGCGCTGAATTCCCTTTCGGCCGAGTTAAAAACAAAAGACATCTCTTTGATCATGGATATGGTCTATAACCACGTTTCCTTTGATTCTCCGATGGTGCAAGAAAAACCGGACTGGTTTCACGAGGTAAAACCGATTGTCGATTGGAATGACCCTTACGAACTCACCCATCATCAAGTCCATGGTTTACCTGATTTGGATCAATCCAAAGAGCCCGTTTATGATTATTTAAAGTCGCGATCCTTATACTGGAAAGAACAAGCGAACTTGGGTGGTTTTCGCATCGATGCGATTCGCCATATGGAAAACGAATTCCTCTCCCGGCTTTCTCTCGACCTTAAGGAGGAAAATTGGCTTCTTGGAGAAGACTTTCAAGGAAATCCCGCCTCCCTCATTGAGCGCGCACAAGAGACGAAACTCGATGCGCTATTTGACTTTCCGCTGTACTATGCCGTAACCGATCTATTCTGTCGCGAC
>JAYYRF010000096.1:0-3245 GCA_036127535.1 Myxococcota bacterium
CCTATCCCAAGCGTGTCCCCAGCATCAATTGTCTCACGAACCGATCGAATGGGAAGAGAACATGACATTTCGAACCATGAAAAAATTGTGGTTGGAACGTCCTCAGTAAATACAAGCCCTCTCCATAGAGGTGGATATCAACCCATACAGAGGGGCTTTTAACGCCGCGAAGGCTTCTAGTTCGACCAATCACAGACCAATTTCGTCTCACCCTCCGCATCGTTGACGGTCATCTGTATGGCGCCCAACATCGGGTCTTCAACAGATTCCAGTTTGATTTTGGGAGCCACAATCTCCTTGGGAGCCGTAAGCCAAATGCTCAACGCAGAAATTCCGTTTTGATGTCCAAGAATATATTCCACTTTGGATACACCAAAACGCAAATAGCTGACTTGCGCTCCCTTCATCTCCAACTTTGTGTAGTCGTTATACACTGTCGCCTTTGGCGGTGAAAAGTATCGTCTCCATTTACCTTGCTGAACGGTAATCGGTCGCCAACCCGGTGGCTCTGCACGATACGAGGCCAACGAGTCTAACCACTTTTGCAGCGTTGCAGATACGGTACAGCCGTTTATCAACCCTTCAAATGCAGTATCCAAAGGAATGAGATTGGGTAATCCATCTTTATTCAACGCTGGTGGAGCAAGGTTCTCTTCTGTCTTTTTGGAGATTTTTGCTACATCATCTCCGGTCGCTGCAGTGTCTTGGCGGACAATTTCATCATTCACTTGACAAGCCAATAAAAGAAACCACATTATAATTTCTCCTCAACCAAAAAGCGGGAATAGAAAAAACAGCGATCCCTCTTCCAAAGATTTTCAGATAAATCCTTCAAATAATGAAAACCCGCTCCTTCACTTTGACGCGGCACAAGAAGGTTCCAGTATGCAATCCGACCCTTGGGTCGCAGACGTTTATGGAGGAGGGTGAAAAGAGCATTGCTCTCTTCTTGCGAAAGATATTCGAACAAATCGGATAAATTCACTTTGGAAAAGGTACCTTTTTCGTATCGCTCGAGCGTTTGGCCGAGGGGCTCTTCCACGACAGTCAAATCATCGATGCGTTTTTTGAGCGTGTTAAAACCATCTGAAGAGTACTGTGGAGAAGAATTCTGTAGATCCCAGTACTGACCAGAAAGCAGGTAGGACAAATAGAAATTGTCTCGTGCGGGAATGCGCGTGCATACATACCGAAAACGATCGTAAAAATAGCTTCCGGTTTCCGATTCCTTGACATAAGCAAACTGCGCCGGATCTCTACCACTCGAAGCGATCATCTCTTTGCCGTTATATGTCTTAAACATGTCCACAAATGCGGGAGCTGAAAAGACGCGATGAAAAAAGGCTTCTTGTTCTTTCAAAGAGTCGGTTCTTAGATAGTCTGCAAGAATTTTTTTCGGTACATAGGGCTGAATGAATTTGGTTTGAAAAATACGAAAGTAGCGGTCTAATTTTCCCGTATGGATAATCCCCTCTTGTAAGATCGCATGATTTTGATCCCAATAAGACCGGGTTTTCTCATCCAGAGAGAGTTTTTGGTAGATGGAGAGCGCATTGTTTGCATCCCCTACTCCAAGCAAATCCAAATAGGAGTTGTAGTCACATTGGGCAATGGCACTCTTTTTGAGGTTTATGAGTGCGATTTGAGCAGGATTCATGTCGACGGCTACGACCTTTTTTGCTCCCGCAAGCAGCATGGAAAGAGCGTTACATCCGGCAGACCCAATACTGAGAACGCAATCATCCGACTGGATATCAAGTCCACGACACAAAACGTCGTAATCTTCCCAAACCTGAGAGTAACGGATTAGAGATTGCTGTAGGACTTCGTGAATGTGAGGTTGCTTCGACATACGAGACTTCCTATACGATTGCATGTTACATATCACTCTATAGCATGATCCCAAAACAATGGATAGGTGTATGCCATTTTACTTTTTACTCTTGCTCTCGTGCAGTACAAGCATCAAAATCGTCGAAGACATCGATGCCGATGGTTTTGCGAGCGACATCGATTGTAATGACACCGATGCGGATATCCATCCCAACGCAGAAGAGATCTGCAACGGAATCGACGACAACTGTAACCAACAGATCGACGCGGATGATCCCGATGCCATTAACCTCAACGAAGGATTTATAGATGAGGACGAGGACGGATTTGGTGTAGAACCGCACATTGCTTCTTGTGCCAATGTCGCACCGGTTGCAGGAGACTGCGATGATACAAACTCTTCCGTCAACCCCTTCGCTAATGAATACTGCAACGAAATCGATGATAATTGCAACGGCGCTGTCGACGAGGGAGCATTGGACAGCGCACAATACTTTCAAGACCAAGATGCCGACGGTTATGGATCTGCCATCTCCAGCAACTGGAATTGCAGTCCTCCGGAAGGATATGCCGCCGCCGGAGGGGACTGTGATGATGCGAATCCCACGATTTATCCCAATGCCACCGAAATCTGTGATGGATTGGATAATGACTGCGATGGTGCGACCGATCTCGATGATGATGACGTAGACCCAACCCAACTCACACTCTATTACGTCGACGCGGATGGTGACGGATATGGAGACGATAGTCAAACGGTCTATCTTTGTGGTCCACAAGAGGGATATGCGACCGAAGGGGGTGATTGCAATGACGAAACCAACTTTATCTATCCCAACAAAACCTCCGACGTTTGTAATGGAATAGATGAAGACTGTGATGGACAAATCGACGAAAATGTAAAGGATGGTTGGCAACTCGTGTCCATCGATACCAATGCCAATCAAATTTACGATATTGATCCAAGCAGTGGAAGCACCACCGAAATTATCGGTATTAGCGGTAACTTCGCCATTAATTCGATGGACGTAAGCGAAGGAGGCAACGCCATCGTACATGACTACCAAAACAAAAAATTATGGGTTTTAGATGCCTGCACAGCAGCGATAACGCCACTTCCCGTCGCCAACCCATCGATCAGTTCATGTGGAATTGCCTTTGGCCCGTATAATAAATTGTATGGCTTAGACACCAGC
Organism: Myxococcota bacterium; assembly: GCA_036127535.1. Taxonomy (GTDB): domain Bacteria; phylum Myxococcota_A; class UBA796; order UBA796; family UBA796. The sequence continues at coordinate 3,030 of JAYYRF010000096.1, forward strand.
GGAGATCGACTTGTTGAATACAACCTACAAACCGGAGAGGCCTCAATCATCGGTGCTTTGGGAATTAGTATCGGCACCTGTGGCTTGACCTACGACTGTTCGCAAGACCGACTCATCGGTGCGAATGGCTCTACGGGAGATATTTTTACCATAGATCCCATTACCGGCCAAGCCTACGACATCATATCTACCGACGTACCCTTTGCAAGCGTTGGC
>JAYYRF010000097.1:0-2621 GCA_036127535.1 Myxococcota bacterium
GTTGTTGCGCGTCATATCCTTGGGGAAGTGGAACATGGCGTTGTATATGTTGGCATCGAGAAATTTGAGAGAGTCCAAAAACGATCGCTTGGTTTCCAATGATTGTGGGGAGGCCAGTATAAATCCCCATTCTCCAAAGGTCGGTACATATACATGATAGGGTTTGACGTGGAAGTTTTCGTGCGCGATGGTCTTGGCGATGCACCAAAAAGAATTGGGTGAGAACATCGGAGAGGTCGATTGAATCGACAATACAGAATCCTCGTGCAAGATTTTGCGGAGCATGCGGAAGAAATGATTGCTGTAGAGTTTGCCCAGGCTGTAGTTGTTGGGATCGGGGAAGTCGATGATGACGATGTCGAAGAACTGTTGGTTTTGGGTACGTTGAAGCCAGGTAAAAGCATCTTCGTTGATGACCTCTACTTTCGGATTTTGAAAGGCTTCTTGGTTGAGCTTCGACAAGATATCGTGATCGCGAAACAGTCGCGTCATCTCCGGATCAAGATCCACAAGAACGATTTTTTCCACTTCGGGATATTTGAGAATTTCGCGAACGGCCAACCCGTCTCCTCCTCCCAAAACCAAAACGTTGGATGCAGAAACCCGGTTGACAAATGTGGGGTGTACGAGGGCTTCGTGGTAGCGGTATTCGTCGACGGAACTAAACTGTAAAGCACCGTTGATATACAGCCTGGTATCACCACCGCGGTGCGTGAGCGTTAACTTTTGATAGGGGGTTCGTTGGTGAAATACGACGGGATCGGCGAAAAGGGCTGCGTCTATGGTCTTTTCAAACCAACTTGCACCGCCCAGTCCGATAACGAGTGCAACGATGGTCAACCCCGATAGGATGCGAAGACGGAGAAGAACCGCTCTGGGAGCACGAAACAAAAATGTAGTCCACAATGCAACCGCCGCATTTAAAATCCCAAATGCCATGGAACTGCGGAGTAGCCCGAGATAGGGCACCAATACGATGGGGAAGGTGAGACTGGCGGCCAATGCGCCGATGTAGTCCAAAAAGAACACCCGAGCAACGAGTTCCTTGAGATCGGTTTGTTTCTCCAGTATACGAATGAGTAGAGGAAGTTCGGTACCGACCAGCATTCCGATGATAAAGACCAATCCAAACAGAACCCACTGAAATGCGCTGGAATAAGCAAAGGAGGTAAAGAGAAGCGCGGCTTCAAAACCACCGATGATGGCCACCGCCAATTCGATCTCCACAAAGCGTTCGATCAGATTGCGGCTGATATATTTTGAAAAGTAGGCGCCGACACCCATCGCAGACAAATAGATCCCAATAATCAAGGAAAATTGCGTGATGGAGTCCCCGAGCAAATATGAGGCCATCGCACCGGCAATCAGTTCGTAGATTAAGCCGCAGGTGGCGATGACAAAGGCAGAGACAAAGAGCGGACGGGAGATATCCTCTTGCCCGGAAGATAGTCTCACTAGCCGCTTCCAACAACCGCAGAGATAATCATAGCCAGTCCGATGATAACGGAGCCCATTAAAATTCCGAGAGAGATGTTTTGATCGTCTTCAATTTCCTTTTGGACGGAAAAGGGCGAAATTTTGACCATCACAAAAAAGGCAAGAGCAAAGACGACGATTCCAATTCCGGAATAGACGCCCACCTCGATCAATTCGTTGATTTCCATGACTTCTCCACTGTTTGTTGTTTCTGTTGTGCCTGTTTGTTGTTCTTCATTCATATTCGATACCTCTTGTTTATTTGCCGCCGGAATATCCACCACCGGAATATCCGCCATAGCGACGGACTTTGTACCCGGTGTAGAGCAACCCCGGTCTCCAAGAGGCGGGATTTTGTCGGACAGAAGGACTCATCTGTTGATAGGCAACATTACTTTTTTCTGTACGCAGATCGAGAAAGAGATCGAGCATACTCCCCAGCCAAAGTACGGAAAAAATACCAACCATGACGTTGATAAAGCGCAGCGGACTTTGATTGAGAAAGGAAATGATCGCGATGGCGAGAACGATCGTACCACAGCAAAACATTATTCACCTCCGTGATAGACGTTGCTTTCAGACCAGCGTTTGGTCTCGACCGATATCTTGCGCATAATCCACAAAATCGGTACGAAGAATAATCCGACAAAGGCAATGCAAAGAAGAGATGAAAATCGAACTTCGTCTCGAACGACCGTCACGACGGTCGTGGTCTCCACGTCCTTAACCGCATCGGGTCGTTTGGGTTTTTTAGCGTGCTCCATACGAATGACATACGAACCCGGCTCTACGCTTGGGATGTTGGATACACCGTGCTTACCAACGTCAATAATATACACATTGCCCTTGTCTTTGTTGAGTAAGGCCGTGTGAACGGTGACGAGTTTGCCCGCACCTTTGGTCACTTGACTGGATACCTTGACGGATACGGAGTTTCGGCTTTTTGGCATGACGAAAGGATCGGATATGAAAACTTCGGTATCTTGCGCACTGTCTTTGGATATAAACGTCTGTTTGGCCATGGTTTCGTTGGCGGGAATAATCACAGAAAGAAATCCGGAGCACATGAGCAGCACAAAGAATGCGGCCATGAACAACAGTCCTCGTCGAACGAGTTTGGGTTCGTCGAAGGGATTGGGTTCAAT
>JAYYRF010000098.1:0-3756 GCA_036127535.1 Myxococcota bacterium
TTGTCCGCATAAATCGACCCGTCACCGCAATGTGGTCGCCCAAAGAAGTCTTTTTCCAAGCTTCAAACGCTGCTTCTCCAATCGTATTCTTCCGCAGATAGACCTGAACCAAACCACTTCTGTCTTGGATTCGAGCAAAACCCGCCTTTCCCATCTCATTTTTAAACATCAAGCGACCGGCTATCGATACTTCCGTCTCATCCAGCGCTAATTCTTCTTTGCTGCGATCTCCGATTTGTTCCAGTACATTTTGAATCGTATGTTTAACAGAAACATTATGTGGATAGGGCTCTATTCCCGATTCTCGCAGTTGCTTTAGTTTTTCCAAACTGTCCCCGTCAAAATCATACATCTGAATTCTCCAGCCTTAGCATTCACCATAGAAGCTTTGGGTATACCTCTAAAAACAAACCCGTTTTATAGGTTTTAGAGACGAAGAGCAAATTCTAAGCATCAGATCTTAGAAATTTCATCATTTTATCACGCAAGGTCGTTGGAATCTCTTTCGAAGAAAATCGAAATCCATCTTTTTCCAAACCGATACAAACGCAAACGACAAACCCCTTCGCCTTCAGTGTGCTTTCTGAAAACACCTCTATTTCCATACACAGAGACCGTTTACCCAAATGCGACAAGAATAGTTGAAGGCGTAATTCTTCGCCTACGGTACACGGCTTAAAAAACTCCGCACCCGTCTCCTTCGCCGGAAATCCCATTGTCTGTAGACATTCGCGATAAGGGAGGCCGAGAGCGTCCTCAAACCAGCACTCCATCAATTCGTGAAACCAATTGAAAAAAACGGGATAATAAACAGCGCCTGCGGGATCGCACTCGCCAAAACGAACCGTCCTTGGAATAGAGAATTGCATATCGTTTAGAAGAGCCCTGTGGTACCAAGTTCCGTGCAGATCTCTGCGGTAACCGTTCCTTGTACGTCGCCGGACAAGGTGTAACGATTCATCGGATTATCCCCATAGGGAAAAAAGCCTTCATAGCCACTCATTTCAATATTCAAGAGGTACTCTTCACTCGTGTCGCGGTCTCCGGAGATCTCCCATTTGTAAGAGACGGGGAGTCCTTGAAACCACTCTCCGCTCCAATAGTAATCTCTGTCATCAGAGGAGCTTGATTCATACACAAACTCTCCATCTCCCATCGCACAATTAATAACGGACGATGCGGCGCTGGCGCGATCATCTTCCTCTTCCCAAGGAGAAGTGTATTCGCCGATTTTTACCATCATGTTGCAGGTGCCCGGCGTAAAGATCAAAGCCGGATCGTAGGGATCTCTGCCCGAGCTGAGATACTCGGCAACACTTGTACATGTCGATTCCGCGTTGCTTGAAATATACACGACAAGCGTTCCGGAGTTGTCGAAACCGAAGGCTTTGTAGCCAAAAAAAGTCCCCGAAATATCCTTATCTACCGGCGAAATAGACCCTTCGAGCATCGGTGTCAACGTATCCCCGGCTCCACAAGCCAACATTAGCATTAAAAACGAACTCATTCTTCTTCTCCAGAATCACTATCCAAGGCAAGCCAGGCTTCCATAAAGGGGGAAAGGGCACCACTCAAAACTTTTTCAACGTTGGAAGATTCATATCCAGTTCTCATATCTTTTACGAGTTTATAGGGATGTAAAACGTAATTTCGTATCTGCGAACCCCATTCGATTTTCTTCTTCATCGCCTGTGATGCGTCGATTTGCTCTTGGCGCTTGGCCAACTCATACTGGTACAGTTTTCCACGCAGCATTTTCATCGCACGATCTTTGTTTTTATGCTGGGAGCGCTCGTTTTGGCAGGTCACAACCAAACCGGTTGGCAGGTGTGTGATGCGAACCGCAGAATCGGTGGTATTGACATGCTGACCTCCTGCTCCGCTGGCTCGGTACGTATCGATGCGTAAATCAGAGTCGACAATATCGATCTCGATAGAATCGTCAATATCAGGCGTAACGCTGACCGAAGCAAATGCAGTATGACGACGAGAGTTCGAATCGAAGGGAGAGATGCGAACGAGACGATGTACGCCGATCTCAGACTTCAAGTATCCGTAAGCGTAAAGACCTTGTACTTCGATGGAGCAACTTTTAATCCCTGCCTCTTCATGGGAGTGTTCCTCTAGGAGAATCGTCTTGTATCCTTGATCGTTACACCAAAATAAATACATGCGCTTGAGCATCTCTGCCCAATCAGAAGCATCGGTTCCCCCCGCACCGGAGTTGATCTCGAGAATGGCTGAGTTTTCATCAGCCTCTTCGGACAAAAGCAACTGGATCTCTACCTTTCTAAGCTCGTCTCCCAAAGAAAAGAACTTTTCCTTTGATTCTTCAAGGACTTCGAGATCGCTCTCTTCTTGTCCCAATTCCCAAAGGGTTTCCGCGTCTTCAAACTCGTCTTTTAAGTGAAGGAAGGAATGATTCTTTCGCTCCAAATCTGACTTTTCCTTGAGAACCATCATAGTCCGCTTCTGATCCAGCCAAAAATCTGGGTCAGAGGTTATTTGTTCAAGCTCACCCAATCGCCTCTGTATCGCGGCTATGTCAAAGCCGCCCCCGAAGCGCATAGAGGCGCTGCTGTATATTTTTTCGCATATCCGATAAATCTTGTCCCATGATAGTCTCCGGAGCGGTAAAGATTCATACTAACGCGAATTCAGCTCCCATTCCACATGCAGAACAGAAAGAATCTCCCTTTCCTTTGCCTCCATTTCCTCAGCCTCTTCTTCAACTTCGTGATCATAACCGAGTAGATGTAAGATGCCGTGAACCAGCAGCAGGGAAAGCTCATCCTTCAAAGCCTTTTGATGTTCCACAGCCTGAGCACTTGAGGTTTCTAAGGAGATGATGACGTCGCCCAGCATTGGATCCTCTTCAAAACCACCTTCTCTTTGAGAAAAAGAGAGCACATCGGTGGGTTTGTCCTTACCCCGATAATCGCGATTGAGAACGTGGATAAAGTCGTCATTACATATGAGAATCGACAACTCGACACCATCGAGTTCCAAATGCTTCAACACCAAGTGGGCGGTCTCTTCTATCGGTCGAAGATCAAAGGATTCGCCTTCCAAGGAACAATCTACCGTGTTCACCTTGGACCACTTTTCCGCAGAGGATTTTGAACTTCCAGCGTAATGATACCCGGCTCCTCCTCTTCTACACCAGGCATCTTGGGGTATGTTATGCGGTGATGCTGGATATCGAGCATGGTCTTGGTAAAGACATCGATGATCGTGTAAATCTCTTTGATGGTTAATGGACACAACTCGAGTTGCCCTTCTGCGATGGCATCGTTGACGAGGGTTTGAATCATATCGCGATACAGCTTTTTTGACGGCGTATCTATCGTTCGACAAGCGGCCTCTACCCGATCTGCCAAAAAGATAATCCCAGACTCTCGGGTATCGGGTAACCTTCCCGGATACCGAAATAAACTTTCATCTACCGCATCGATCGAACCCGATTCCTCTACGGCTCGAACGTAAAAGTATTTGATCAACGATGTACCGTGATGGGTTTCGATTGCATCCATAATGGGCTTTGGAAGGTTATATTCCTGACCAAGAGCGACGCCGTCGATTACATGCGTCATAATAATTTTCGCAGACTGTTCAGGTGTCCGCTTATCGTGTGGATTACTTCCGGTACGCTGGTTTTCGATGAAGTATTGTGGCTGAAGAGATTTTCCAATATCGTGGTAGTAACAGGCGATACGCGCCTGGAGGGCATTCGCTCCAATCGCTTCTGCGGCAGCT
>JAYYRF010000099.1:0-3259 GCA_036127535.1 Myxococcota bacterium
AATCCATGAAATAATCTGTTCCAAAGAAAACAGCGTTTTTCCTCCTTGTTCGCTTTTGAGAATATCCAACTTGAATGGAGTCAAAACATCTCGACTTAAATCATCCGCAATATTTCCATACTGTAAACCCGAAAGAACGGTTCGAGTGTCCATATTAACAGTATTATCTTTTTGGGAGAGGGTGCACACTTGATGTAAGGTCACCCAGCAAAACGCTTTCTCAACCTCTATATCATCTTCGATGTAGATGATGATGTTCCGGTTTCTTTTGCGTAAGAATCGAGCTCCTTGCTCTGACTGTAGCTGGTCCAAAATGATATTTTTCTCCGGAGACTGAAAGTATTCCAAGTACTTTGGGGATCTCCCTTTGTGCTTTTTGAGATAGTTGCTCTTCGTCGCTTGTAGAGTTGGCGAAATCTGCACCGTATTGATGTTGCCAGGCTCAATTTTAGCTTGTAGTAGAAAGTGTAGTGTTCCGTTGATGATTTTGGTGATCACGCCCAAAAAGCCGATTTCGGGTTGGTTAACGATCGGCTGTTCCCATTGATGAACTTGCCCATATGTGGTTTTGACTTGGATACCTTCAATGCGGAAAAAGCCACCGCTTCGATGACGTAATGTACCCGTGTCTTCATCCAAATACCATTGTCGAAGTTTTGAAAATGATGTTGGTTCAATATGAACGGCATTTTCATCTCGGATATGATTCAGCCAACTTAGGATGTGATCCAAAGAATGGGCGTTACCGAAGCCGCAAAGGGATCGGACGAGGGCTCTCCGAAGTTTTGGGACACCGCTGATGTTGGTAAAATTGGATCGAGAATAGTTCATTTGATGATGTAAGAGAGATTCTTGAGCCACTGCTTCATGACGATGGATCATCCGAGGTTAAACAGTATCAAGATCGATGGGAAATTCAAACTCGCTTTTGTAGATTGATTTTTTTGAGATTGGTAATTTGACGGGTTTTCGATATTGGTGTTTGTGTATCCTTCTCTTTGGATACATCGTCGTTCTCTTTACATATCGTTGGTGATATAAAAGAAAATAAGGCTTTGTAGATGTTTTCGTACGGTTCTCTTCGCAGTTGATGTCATATTAAAGGAAAAAGTGCACACAGAGGATTCACAATACGAAGACGACCTGCTAAATCATAATACAGTATGGAGGAAATATGCGGGTTTTTACCTTTCTAGTTTGGGCGACCGCTTGCGGTAGCAAGACGACAGAATCAGATGGCGTACCTGAGATTAATCTCGTATCTCATGACACAACGATCGAGATTGCGGTTTTTCAAACAGTGGATTTCATCGCGGAAGTAAGCGACTTAAGCCACTCTGCAGCAGAGTTAGAGGTCATGTGGAGTAAAGACGGCGAGATGGTATGTGACTGGGCTTTCCCCGATGGCCAAGCGCAAAGCCTCTGCAGTATCTCCTTTGAAGAGAGCGATGCGACGGTAGAAGTCCAAGCGCGCAACCCCAGCGGTGGTACGGCGTCGGAAAGCATCGAGGTCATCGTGATTCCCAACCCCGTACCAACGGCAACCATACTCTCGCCCATGGAATCGGGAAATTACTACAGCGACTATGCCATTTCATTTCAGGCGCTTGTCTCCGATGAAAACGATCCGCCGGCCGCACTGGATCTTTCTTGGGACAGCAATATAGATGGAACATTACCGTTACCGACCGTTGCGGACGCGGATGGCTCTTACACGACGATCGGTCTCTTAAGCCAAGGCTCTCACCTTATCCAACTTCACGTTACGAATCGTTTGGGTGAAACGACAACGGACAGTGTGTCGATAGAGGTGGGGGGTGTGAACAATCTCCCTCTCTGTGAGATTACGTCCCCCAACGATGGTGCAACGCTATCGTTTTCTGATTCCATCGAGTTTACTGCGATCGCAACGGACGCGGATATTCTCGCTTCTGACCTCGCCATTACCTGGTCGTCAGATGTCGATGGGGTGATCGGTACCAGCACCGCTGACATCAATGGTGACGCCTCTCTCTCCTTTGATGCTTTGAGTATGGGGCAGCATACGATCAGCTTGCGTGTAGAAGACGAGGTCGGCGCGCTGTGTGAGGACAGCATTGTGATCGACGTAGGAACACCGCCTACGGTGAATATTCTATCGCCCACGAACGGAACGGTCAGTCTCTTTGCCCAGGGTCTATCCTTCTCTGCTACGGTGAGCGATAACGAAGACGCTCCGCAAGATATTACGGTGTTGTGGGAATCCGATCGAATGGGTGCTTTATCCGACCAGGCACCGGATACCGATGGAAATATTTATTTTACCGCGTCCTCTCTGAGCAGAGGTGAGCACAACATTACCGTGACGGCTACAGATACCATGGGATTCTCCTCAACGGAGTCTCTTTTTATACGAATTAATAACGAACCGACGGCTCCCGATGTGAGTCTCTCTCCCGATCCGGCACAAACAGCCGACGATATAGTCGCCAGTGCAACGGCCAGTACCGATGCGGATGGTGACCTGATCAATTATGTATATACATGGTACAAAAACGGAAGCTTGGCGAACAACAATTCGACCAGCGTATCGAGCAGCGATACCGCGAAGGACGACGTTTGGACCGTCCGGGTTACCCCCAATGATGGTTATCAAGATGGAGCATATGCCGAACAATCGATCACCATTGCGAATACGGTACCACAAATAGGCGGCCTAACCATTACACCGTCTTCTCCGTCCTCATCCGACATCTTAACTTGCAGTGGCACCGCTTCGGACGAGGATAATGACGCATACACAGAGTCCTATACCTGGTTGAACCAAAATACCGGTATGACACTGGGAACCGGATCAACCCTAACGCTTTCGTCTTCTATTGTTTCACCAAACGATACCGTTTTGTGTACCTATTCCGTAAATGATCTAGACGATACTGTTGAGAGCAGCATCAGCGTGATGATTGCCAACACTGCTCCCAGCGTGACAAGTGTTCTCTTCACACCGACACCACCAAATATTGGAGAGACGCTTATCTGTAATGCCAATGCAACGGATCCGGACGAGGAAGCTCTCACGCTTTCCTATACGTGGAGTAATCTCACAACCCAAACCACGCTTGGAACCGGAAGCAGTATAACCATCGGTACGAGCATGGCTTCCAATCAAGATGAAATCCAGTGTACCGTTACGGCAGAAGATGCATCTGGCGGAAGCGATAGCGCCTCTTTCTCCGCAACGGTCGATTCGTCCCTGCCCATATTCACCAGCGCGGTGACG
>JAYYRF010000100.1:0-16906 GCA_036127535.1 Myxococcota bacterium
TGACATACGGTGCAGCTTTTGGGGGTGATGGGTTTGGACTTAACCGACTTAGACTCTGGATGACCTTTCAATGGACCATGGCAAGACTCACACTGCACGGACTTGTATTTTCGAATATTTGTTGTGTTGAGTTCCCCCAAACCACCAGGCTCCCCAAAACCGGTTGTATGGCACGGAATACACTCGGGGTTTTTCTGCTCATTTTTTAAGATAAGGGACTGCCAGGCTTGGGCGTGATCTGTGAACGTCCATCGCGCAAACTCTCGACTGTGACATCCTGCGCAATTACTGGAAGAAGCATAGCCAACGTCTTCGTCTTCGGGTTCCTTCTTTGCGTTTTGGGCGGCTTTTTTGAGAACATCTTTTTTATATTCTTCCAGCGAGTCACCGACGCGACTCTTTTTTTGCTCGTCATAGGCTTCGTTTAGAGGATGCAATTCGATGTAGACGATATTCCGTCCACGGCCTTCTTTTGCGATCTTACTCTTCGCATTTGCACTCATCGTAATGGACGGTGTGATTTTGTCTCTCCAAAGCGGTTCGAGTTCTGTCAATGCCAAAGCGTATTGTGCATGGGTGTTGATCCGGAGATTCATCGTTTGAACATAGCGTCCTCGTTCAGGTGTTTCGATGATCAGACTCGTTCCCATGGACGGCACATAGGGTTGTTCATAGGTTGAGCCTCTTGTACTCAGGATTGCCGCCAGTCCGAGATCTTTTTGGGATAAATTTTGCGCTTTTTCATCATCGATGGAACCCAACGCGACGACCAAATCGAGATTTTTGGGGAGTTGACTCTGTGTTTTACGAACGGCGTCCTCGGGTTCTATATACTGAATGCTATCTCTGTATCGGGGATCGGTTGGTCGTTCCGATAGTCCGATTACGCCCAAACGAAAATCGTCTTTTTCCAGTACGACAAAGGGAGGAAAGATAGAAGAACCATCAGGATTGGTGAAAGAAGCACTGATAAGAGGGAATTCTTGGAAAGATAGAAGTTTTTCGATACCCAGAGCGCTTATGTCGGTGGGGCCGACGGTCATCGCATCTACACCTACTTCGCTGGATAGTCGTAATAAAAGCTCTGCCCGATCCTCCACGTTGCTTCGGCTTTGTTCTGAAAAACCCTTCAGTAGGAGTTCTCCCGCATCGAGTTGAAAGATCGGATGAGTCTTCGGAAGACTCTCTACAAAGGTATTTCTCCGCTCAAAACCTCCAAAAGGTAGGGTAGGGCAGCCACAAGGCTCGATTTCACCACGAACTTCTCCAACCAGCGTGATAACCGCTTCTTTGAGAGGTGTTTCATTACCGCGGCTGGGCATCGATTCTTCGCGTTTCGTCGGTAATTCGGGAAGAGTCTCTAGGGTCGGGTCTGAAACGGAGGATTGACAAGAGAGAAAAAGGAAAAACAAAGTCATTTGCAAAGAGATTGTTTAAACTGGTTGTATTTTATGTGAAACAGGGCAACATATGCAAACTGATGTATAAAAAGATCATAACGTCATCAATCAAACATGGAGAAAATAATGCTCAGCATTTGGTTATCAATTGCGTCGGCTCTTGCTTTTCAGCCCTCGGATACTAATTGGATCGGTATTGAACCCACCCGGCATTATCGATACCATACGGCGGTTCAACACCGAATGCGCCAGACGCACTCATGGAGAGAATTTTACAATACCTATGGCTGGAAGGTCGTCTTTGATGAGTATACCGGTTTTCCGCATCGCGCATACGGATCCGGGATCTCCTTGAGCCTTTCCGATACAAAAGAATCGGCGTTGGCGGCGGGACGTTCTTTTTTAAAAGACAATCCTGTATTTGTAAATGAAAAGCAGATGCGTCTATCAAAAGGAGAAGCGGCATACAACCCGAATTTGGACGCTTGGTATCTCTCTTTCGAACAGCGTGTATCTGTATCCATGCAGCAAGATCTTACCGGAGAGCACATTCGAGAAGCGCGCGTTTGGAGAGGGGGAATCCAGCTCTTCGTTCAAGCGGGTAAACTCTCCATGCTTCAATCGCGCCTATATCCCTTTGAAGAGATCCAAGTGGGCGCTTTGAAAGCATCAGAAGCCGTCGAAATCGCGAACAACCAAGGGCCGGCACCAAGTGCCAACCACACTTCGATCGAAGTCGAGGCTGTGATTTTGCCGTGGAGTAACGATAACGTACTCGAAAATCGCCTTTGCTGGATGGTCAAATCGAAAACCCAGGATCCGATTGGGCACTGGGTGACCTTTGTCGATGCCCAAAATGGCTCTGTATTGAATATTCACAATGAAATTCGTTTCTTTGACGGATCCATACACGCAACCCATGATCTTCGTACGATCAATGGGGAGACGGCAACCTCGCCGCTCAAATATCTAAAGATTGGTGAGACTCTTCACAGCGATGCAAACGGTGCTTTCTCGACGGAAGAAGAGGGCTTAGTTAGTGAACTTTTGGGTATCTACACTACGATTAACAACAGTGCTGGAGAGAATCTTCAGATCGATATTGTAGAGGGAGAGACCGTTTTAGCTTCGCCAGAAGAAGATGAAGAAATTCTCTCTCAACTCGATCAATACGTCTTTCAAAATCATATCTACGAATGGGCCGAGGAACATGCACCTCATGTTGTGAATGCGTGGCCGCGCTCTTCCATCAATGTGAACATAAACGATGTGTGCAACGCGTATTTCGACGGAACGCTGAACTTTTTTCGATCCGGGGAGGGTTGTAATAACACGGGGCGAATTGCTGATGTGAGTTATCATGAATGGGGGCATGGTTTTCACTACTACAATCTTCTCTCCGGTGACTATGATGGTTCTATGAGCGAAGGCTTGTCTGATTCCATCGCATTTTTTCAAACGGGAGATTCGGTCATGGCACCGGGTTTTGCCCAGAACGGATATGGAATCCGTGAAGCGGCCACCAACCGCGTCTACCCCGATGACCTCGTCTATGAGGTTCATACAGACGGTTTAATCTTTGCCGGTACCATGTGGGATTTGTGGCCGCTGATGGAAGATCATTACGGCGATCCCGAGCTTGCTTACGATGCTCTTGTTGGTCTCTTCGTCCAGGCTTTGCGCTCTGGACCCAATCTTCAAGGGAGTTACGATGCATTCATTTTTGCGGATGATGACAACGGAGATTTACAAGATGGCACCACGCACGAGTGCGAAATTGTAGAAGCCTTTGGTTTGCATGGTTTGGGACCGAAGGGTGAAGGTGGTTTCTTTCGACTCTCGCACCTTCCCATTGCCAATCAAAGTGCTGAATCGGCCTCTTACGCACTGGAAGCCGATTTACAGCTGTTTGCTGAGAATTGCTTGGACGCCGATGTTGGAAGCGTACTGGTTAACTATTCCACCGACGATGGAGTCTCGTGGTCGAGTGCGGAACTCAACGTGTCAGATGATGGTATCGAGGGTACAATTCCGGCTTTAAACGAAGGCGACGTGGTTTTGTACTATTTAGAGCTTATTGATACGGAGAATCGTTCTGTTCAGCTTCCGGAAACCGGCACGATTAATCCATTTAGTTTTTATGTGGGAGAGGCAGAAGAGATCTTTTGCGCTGATTTTGAAGAGACGGACGGAGGCTTTACCCATGCTCTGATCGATGGAAGAGAGCAAGAAGGAGCCGATGATTGGATGTGGGGTGCTCCTCGCGGCTATGCGGGAGATCCCGATTATGCCGCGAGCGGTGATTTTGTATGGGGTAATGATTTCGGTGGTTCTATCAATGGAACCGATTGGAACGGAGAGTATCAAAACGATAAGCAACTCCGTCTCACCTCTCCGGGGATGGATGTTTCGGGGTATGATGAAGTCATTCTCGTTTACCAGCGGTGGCTTAACGTAGAAGATGGTTATTACGATCAAGCTCGCATTTACGCCAATGACGAAGTTGTGTGGACCAATCATGCAACCCGATATGAGATTGGGGATGAGCATCACCAAGACAAGCAGTGGCAGCAGCACGTTGTAAAAGTAAAGGCTGCAGAAATCGACACGATGAACTTTTCGTGGGAAATTCAATCGGACGGTGGATTGACAATGGGGGGATGGAATATAGACGATGTGTGCGTTTATGGTATCCAAACCGTAAATATTGAATCCGAAGCCGTTGAAACGACAGGAGGATGTGCCTGTACCACTGTGACAAATCCCAAAGCGCCCATCGCCTCGCTGCTCTTAATCGTTCTGGGCGCTTTATATAGAAGAAAAGAGTAATGTTGTTCCTTCTATTGGGCACGGCATTCGGTTACCGAGAGCCTGTGGATTACATAGATGCGCTGGTAGAGCGTAAGGTGCGAGACATTCAAATTCGAGCGGCAAAGGAATCTTTAGATGTCGCCGTTTCTGAGGGTCGAGACTTTTTGCAAAACGTCGTTGAACATCCCAATTTATACTACGAAATCGCGCTTTTATACAACAAAGAAGGTGAGTTGAACCAGGCGATTGCCTATTATTCCAAGGCCTTGGAGATACGGCCGAAATTAACGGCCGCATTATATGACCGAGCAGAGATTTATTTGGTACAAGGTAAATACGAACTCGCATATAATGATCTCATCCAGGCAAAAGATGTTAAGCATTGGGTGGTACACCTACGGCTTGCCGAAGTTGCAGCATACCGCAGGGATATTGTTGCCATGGAGCGTTCTTTACTGCGATCCTTAGAGCTTGGCTTAGATTTGCGAGATCTGTCCTCTTTGGGATGGAAAAAGTGGGCGAAGGATTCAAGTCTGCAACCGAGCCTCCAAAGAATTATCTTATTGTATGGAGGACAAGAAATATGGAACCATCTCACGCGTTAATACTTGCACTGGCTTTTCCATCGAGCGTAGATCATTTGCAAACAAAAAGTCCGTCGGCTTTTCCGAAGGTTTTTCAGCATGAACCACAAGGTTTAGGTTTCGGAATTTATATGGGGTCTCCAACGGGGATTGCGGCCATTAATGCCGCTCTTCGCACCGGTTACTCTACCCAGCAGTTATATCTCAATTGGAACACACAAAGTGACCAAATCCGATTGGTAACCGATCAAACGTGGGTTTTTTACGAGTTTCCCTCAGATGAAAATTTAACGTTTCCACTGTATTGGGGAATGCGAGGATGGGCAAATCTCAATCAAGTCAGTACCGGTCTTGGTTTAGAAGGAATCTCTCAAGAAATGGGGATCGGTTTACCCCTCGGGATTACGATGTACCACAAAAAAGCCGCTATAGATCTCTATTTTGAGTTCGCTCCGGTACTACAACTTCTACCATCAACTCTTTTTAGTTTTCAGTCAGGGGTTGGGTTTCGAATGTATCCCAAACTTCCCACTCTTCGAAAAAGAAAATAAAAAAGCCCCGTGTACGGGGCTTGCTTCACGGAAGGAAAGGACTAGTGTTCGCCTTCTTCTTCCTCTGCATCTGCAATGAGCGCCTCTGTTGTAAGCAGAAGACCTGCCACGGAAGCAGAGTGCTGCAAAGCGGAGCGGGTTACCTTGGTTGGGTCAATGATACCACCAGCGAGAAGATCTTCGTAGCGATCATAGCGTGCATTGTATCCGAATGCACCTTCTCCATTGCGAACATTCTCGACGACAATGCCGGGTTCTCCACCTGCATTGTGAACGATTTGGCGAAGCGGTTCTTCGATAGCGCGACGGATGATGTCTACGCCGAATTTTTCCTCACCGTTCACCTCTATACTGTCCAAACTGGCTGCAGCGCGAATCAGAGCAATACCACCACCGGGAAGGATCCCTTCTTCGACGGCAGCGCGTGTTGAATGGAGGGCATCCTCAACGCGTGCTTTCTTTTCTTTCATTTCCACTTCAGTTGCTGCACCAACACGGATAACCGCAACGCCACCTGAAAGTTTGGCCAACCGCTCTTGCAGTTTTTCTCGGTCGTAATCGGATGTTGTTTCGAGGATTTGACGCTCGATTTGGGTGATGCGAGCTTTGATGGAGTCTTGTGAACCACTGCCATCTATGATCGTAGTGTTGTCTTTGGTGATAACAACCGTCTTTGCGTTTCCAAGTTCTTCGACTTCCATCTTGTTGAGGTCGATACCGAGATCTTCTGCGATCATGCGCGTGCCGGTCAGCGTTGCAATGTCTTCTAACATCGCTTTGCGACGATCACCGAATCCAGGAGCTTTGACCGCAGCCCACTTCAGTTGGTTGCGCAGTTTGTTGAGAACCAAAGAGTTACGCGCTTCGCCTTCTACGTCTTCTGCAATGATTAAGAAAGGACGCTTGGTTGCGAGGACTTTTTCCAAAAGGGTAAGCATGTCACGCAAGGATGTGATTTTCTTTTCGTGTACGAGAATGAGAGGATCTTCCAAAACGACTTCCATGCGCTCGGTGTCGGTGACGAAGTAGGAAGATAGATAGCCTCGGTCAAATTGCATACCTTCTACGGTATCCAAGTCGGTTTCGATGGCTTTGTTTTCTTCTACGGTGATTACACCGGCTTTTCCAACTTTTTCCATTGCTTCTGCGATGAGATCTCCGATTTCGGTATCTCCATTCGCGGATACTGTTCCGACTTGTGCGATCTCTTTGTTATCGGCGATTTCATTGGATAGATCCCCCAGATTGCTGACAATTGCGTGAACCGCTTTGTCTATACCTCGCTTGAGATCCATCGGGTTGTGTCCGGCCGCAACCAGCTTGAGTCCGTTGCGGAAGATGCTCTGTGCTAAAACCGTAGCGGTTGTTGTTCCATCACCTGCGATATCAGATGTTTTACTGGCAACCTCTTTCACCATTTGTGCGCCCATGTTTTGGAACTTATCTTCCAATTCGATTTCCTTGGCGACGGTCACTCCGTCTTTGGTGACGACGGGTGCACCCCAAGACTTTTCAATTACAACGTTTCTACCCTTGGGTCCGAGGGTTACTTTTACGGCATCTGCCAACACATCGACTCCTTCTAGGATTCGATTTCGCGCATCAACATCAAATACAATTTCTTTTGCAGACATGATTTAAACTCCAAATATGTGAATAATTTTTATTGTTCGAGGATTCCGAGTACTTCGTCTTCGCTCAAAATGAGGTAGTCGTTTCCATCGACGTTAATCTCGTTTCCGGAATACTTTCCAAATATGACGGTATCGCCTACGTTGACTTCTAGGGGACGAAGTTCTCCGTTGTCCTTAAGATGTCCTGCTCCAGTAGCGAGAACTTGGCCTTGAGAAGGCTTTTCGGAGGAGGAAGAAGGCAAATATAAGCCGCTTTTTGTTTTTTCTGGTGCATCGTTTCTCTTGATAAGGATACGATCGTAAAGAGGTCGGATAGACATCTAGTATACTCCATTGAATAAATATTGGTTGAGGGGGATAAAATTATGATTGGATCTGTTTTGATAAACAGATAAAAAATGCAATACTCTCTATAAGGGATTGAGCGTAGTCACACAATCCGTCCAGTCAAGACCTTTTAGTAAAATTATCGATAATAGCTCTGTGCAATGGTGCCGTTATGTTTTTTAATGAAAGTTTGGATCTCTTCTCCTATTTTAATAAGATCGTCAAGGAATTCGTTGCCATGAGCAAAGAGACGGTCAGCGAAGAGAGCATCTTTTATCTATCCCATCTTCTTGCAAATCGCTCTAATATTAAGGACAGCTATCCCGAAACATTAGCAGAACTTCGATTTATGGCCATAGAAGGTACCTCAAAACAGGCGATAGAGGCATACAGAGAGATGGGTGATCGCGCTCTCTTTATTTCCGGATTTTTTCGAGGCAGTCTTCAACACCGAATTGTAAATGTAGATTACTATTACAAAATGGGCTCGATGGCGTATGCTTCTTTGCTCACTTTAATCGATGCTCCTTTTTTTGCAGAACTGTCGAAACATTTCGTCTTTTTTAGCGAAATCATTCGTGACATCGCTTTTCATGTCCGCGGAAGCAATAAGGATCTGATCGCGATGTACGAGGAGTGGCTTCAAACCCGTGATCCAAAGGTGGCTTGTCGCCTACAACGCATGGGTTTCAACATGGACGCATTGATTATCGCTTGACTCTGCCTATTTTATCGACTATAAGTCCTTTTGCAAATCGCACAGATATAGAGGTTTATATGGCGAGAATTACAGTAGAAGACTGCTTAGAAAATATATCCAACCGCTTTGCTTTGGTTTTGATCACCGCAAAAAGAGCAAAAGAACTCCTAAAAGGAGAGACACCACTCATTTCTGATGATCGAGGTAATAAGCAGGTTGTAATCTCTCTAAGAGAAGTGGCAGCAGGATACATTGCAGCTGATGATTCTCAATTGTCTGATGTTCCAAGAGACGATTTAGATTTTAGTTATCAACCCAGTCTGGATTTTGAAGGATTGCCCCCTGAGGCTGGCTAACAAACATCGCATGTGATGCAAGAGATCTACTAAAAAGAGGTAAAAATGTCCGATTTCGATAAACGTATTGTTGAAAGAAACATCAAGCGTGGTGTAATCACCAAAAAGGAATACGAGAAGTTTATGGCTACTGAAGAGGACTGTTCCGATAACTTGGAGCAATCTGACGTTCGTTTTGTTCACAAAGTTCGAGAGGAAGCAGAAGACAAAAAGGATGTCTAGCTTCTGAGTGTGGGAATCAATACATTTGCAGTTCTCCCGATAGCAACACCTGATTTTTTGGGTGTTTTTTCGTTTTTATGCTGCTGCCTGATTTTGACACATAGGTTCGACTGGTTATCCAATATCATACATTCATCTTTGATAGGGGTCTACAATGAATATGCATCGCGTGATTCGCGCTCCGAGAGGAAATACTCTTCGGTGTAAGGGCTGGGTTCAAGAAGCCGCTCTACGAATGTTGATGAACAATCTGGATCCGGATGTCGCCGAGGCTCCAGAGAGGCTCGTCGTGTACGGTGGAACCGGCAAAGCTGCAAGAAACTGGCCGGCATTCGAGGCGATTGTTTCTTCTCTAGAACGCCTTGAAAACGATGAAACCTTGTTGGTTCAGTCTGGGAAGCCCGTCGGTATCGTTCGAACCCATACCGACGCTCCTCGTGTTTTAATCGCCAACTCAAATTTGGTTGGTGAATGGGCCAACTGGGATCACTTTCGCGAATTGGAAAAGGCCGGTTTGATGATGTATGGTCAGATGACGGCAGGGTCTTGGATTTACATTGGAACACAAGGGATTCTGCAAGGAACATACGAAACCTTTGCGGCAGCCGCGAAGCAGCATTTCCAGTCCGATTTAAAGGGTCGTTTGGTCGTCTCTTCTGGATTGGGCGGAATGGGTGGTGCACAGCCTTTGGCCGCGACGATGAATAACGCTACATTTTTGGGGTTTGATGTAGATCTCGAGAGAATTCAAAAGCGTGTTGAAACTCGATATTTGGATGAGATAGCCGGTTCTTTAGAAGAGGGTGTTCAAAGAGCCCTTCGGTATAAAGAACAGGGTATCGGTAAGTCGATCGGTGTGGTTGCCAACGCAGCCGACGCACTTGAGTTTTTAATCGAACAAAAGGTCGTACCCGACCTTCTTACCGATCAAACATCCGCTCACGACCCCGTTTGGGGCTACGTTCCCCGTGGACTATCCGACGGCGAAATCTGCCGATTGCGCGAAGACGACGTTCAAACATACACCAAACTTTCAGAAGCGACCATGGGAGATCATGTGCGGGCAATGCTCAAGCTCAAGGAGATGGGTGCAATCGTTTTCGATTATGGCAATAATCTGCGCGCGGGCGCTCAAAACAGCGGTGTTGAAAATGCCTTCGATTTCCCCGGATTTGTTCCGGCGTACATTCGTCCTTTGTTCTGTGAGGGAAAGGGTCCTTTCCGTTGGGTAGCATTATCCGGAGACCCGGAAGATATCTACACTACAGATCGTACGATTCTGGAACTCTTTCCAGAAGACGAATCTTTGCGGCGTTGGATGACAATGGCGCGAGAGAGGGTTGCATTTCAGGGCTTGCCATCACGTATATGCTGGCTTGGATATGGTGAGAGAGCAAAGGCTGGATTGGCCTTCAACGAGCTGGTCCGAACCGGGAAAGTAAAAGCGCCCATCGTCATAGGACGCGACCACCTGGACTGTGGAAGTGTCGCTTCTCCCAATCGCGAAACAGAAGGTATGCTTGACGGCAGTGATGCCGTCGCAGATTGGCCCATTCTTAACGCGTTGCTCAATGCCGTCAATGGGGCGAGTTGGGTTAGCTTTCACCACGGTGGTGGTGTTGGAATGGGCTATAGTCTTCACGCAGGGCAAGTAATCGTGGCTGACGGAACGGCAGAGGCGGCACGGCGGCTGGAGCGAACATTGACTGGAGATCCCGCGATGGGTGTATTTCGTCATGTAGATGCGGGGTATGAGCGTGCAAAAGATGTTGCAAACGAGAGACACGTTAGAATCCCGGGATTCAACACCTAAAAAAGAAAAAATCAAAAAAATGAAAGATTTTGTTTTTTTTTTCGTATTCCCTTGTACAGGCTGGAATATTTTCCACGCGTGATTTGTTAAGAAAACAGGGAATATGAGGAAAAAAGAACATGGGTGCACAATTAAAGTTACTCTTGAGTCCAAATAAGTGGACCGAATCGCAGATCAAGGAGTTGGCGAAGAAAGACCGCCGAAGAGCGTTTGATATAATCATCCAAAAGTATAGAGAAGCGCTCCTGTATCACGCTCTTTGTATCGTTAAAGACCAAGACGAAGCATATGATCTCGTGCAAGAAGTCTTTATTCGAGCGATTCGAGAGAAAAGACTCTTTACAGCAGAATTTCGCATAAAAGCATGGTTGTATCGTGTTACAAGCAACCTTTGCTTCAACAATGTTCGAAATACAAAACGTCGATCCGCCATTTTGGATTCTGCAAAAATGAAAGATCGAAAAGAAGCAGATCAAATCGCAACGATCTTTGAGTCAGAGCGCCAAACAGAGATTTTACAATCCATTTCTACTCTTTCAAAGGAGCATCAACAAATCTTGATGTTGCGTTACTACGATGATCTATCCTATGCTGAAATTGGGGATGTCCTTCAGATTAAACTCGGGACGGTTATGTCTAGACTGTCGCGCGCGAGAACAAAGCTCCTTTCGGTCGTTGATTCGGAGCTTTTACGATAAGGAAAATAGATGAGTGAAATATCTTGTACCTTTGTTTTGGAAAAAGCAGCTGCATGGAGTGATGATCAACTCTCGGACGCAGAGGTTGAAATATTAAGTGCTCACTTAGAGCGATGTAAAGGATGTTCGGAAGCATATCGAGAATTAGACCGACTGAAAATACAACCACCTCGCTTAAAAAAACGTTCCTTAACGATGGTTCACAATGATCAGTTTTGGGCGAAAATGGACGAAGAAATCGATGCGGTCTTCGAAGAAGAACAGCGCACATCGGGTTCTTCTTTAGACTGGAAACATGGGGCGTTGGCGGCGCTGGTTTTATTGGCCGCAGGTTGGGGTTTATACAGTCATCACCGTTTCTCAAACTTGGAAGTTGTAGTGGAGACGCAACAAAGAGAGATCGACCGATTTCAACGAATTTATGCAAAACCGTCGGTGGAGAATGTACAGCCTTACGTTTTGCCCACATCGCATATTCCAAAACGAGTCGATCTTTAAACGGATCCCGCCAAGAAGCCTTAAAACCTCAAAATAGATCATTGAAGGCATATTTTTCGGTTTATTTTCTAGATCTATTTTACCGGTGTTGATATCTTGGTAAGATTCCTTTTAAATCGGCAACGTCAGGGTATTGGTTTGGAGTATAGATACGAACTTTTGATTCACGAAATGGATCTCTTTGTCTCTAGACAAAGCGACGACTCCTTTCGCTTTTCTTGGCAATACATCAAATCGATAATTCACAGCCACGCTCTGTTTTTACACCAAGAAACGGGTGAACCTTTGGATGTTGTGCAAGCAAGGGTTTGGAGTGAATGGGAGTCGGTTTTTGACTTGGAAGAGGAAGATGTATTGGAACCACGCTCATTTGTTCTAAAGGGACTGGCTGATTTATACATTTACAGTGCTCCTTCGTTTGCCGAGTGCTTTTTTTGGTTAGAAGTTGCTTTTGCTCGCGCGAGAGGACTGTCCACGGATGATGCCGTCTATGCACACTACCGTTACTTAGATCGACACGGTGGTTATGAGAAGTATTATGGAGAACCAGAGCCGAGATGGTTGAGGAAAAATAGGAGACAAACCCCGCAATTGAAGCTTCTTCGTGGAGGGTTGGCTTCTCTGTAAAAAATAATCCATAACCAGTTGATTTTCTTCTTTGAAAATGAGATGAAATAATATGATTGCGGTATGTATTTAGGATAGGTATATCGATACGATGTTAGGATGGAAAGGTCTTTTATGATTGGACTCTTTTTATGGGGGTCTCTCTCTCTTGCGGAACCAACACCTCTTGAACAAACCAAAGCATTGAGTATGAAGCTTTTGGGCGAGGCAGCGAAAGAGAAGGCATTAGAAAAAGCGGCAATTCAAGGGATGATTTCTTATTTGGATTCAACTTTGGGCTTGGGTGCCTCCCAATTGATGACGGAAAAAGAAAAAGATCGCTATCTATCCTATCAACTTGGTATTCGAGATGGATACGGTTTGAGCGTTGGATTCATCGAAAGGAGGGGGCTACTCATTGAAGATGTATTTGTCGATGGTGCAGCAATGGCTTCTGGTATCGAATATGGTGATTTGGTCGTTGCATTAAACGATCACCCTTTCACAGGTCGTACCATTGCAGAGATGAAAGCGTTGTTGAATCAGCCGTATGAAGGTAAGGGTCATTTTGATGTATTAAGGCGGGGAAAACTTCGTCGATTTACGGTAAAGCGCAGTCTGTATCGCGTTCGCAATATTACACAGGAAGATCGGTTTGTACGCATCAATTTCTTTGGTCAAGGCGCTGCCAAAGAATTGCGAAAGATCATAGAAGAGTCTCCCAAAGAATATTTGATATTGGATTTGCGCGACAACGAAGGGGGACTGCTTTCAGAAGTGGAAAAAGTCGCGGGGTTCTTTTTGGGGGCAAGAACGATCGGGTACCGTCAATACATAGAAGGAAAGCGAGAACAGGTCCGTTCTATTCCCTCTGAGTTTATGTATGAAAAACCGATATATCTTATGACCAATAAAGGCACCTCGGCCGCTGCAGAGCTGTTTGTATCCGCTTTACTCTACAGCAAGCGAGCGATTGTCGTGGGAGAAAGAACCGCTGGAAAGGCGGCGGAGTATCATTTCTACCCCTTAAACTCTGATTTGTTCCTGCACATTGCAGATGTGGAGTTGCTGCATCTCGGTGAAACTTCTTGGAAAGGTAAAGGCATAGAACCATCCGTTGTGGTTCGATCTGCCACGATTCTTCCTTCGACGAGAAGTGTCGATGTGCAATTGGAAACCATCTTTCAGCTAATGAAAAGGTAGCGTGAAATTTCACTTGGTTTTCAATACCTTGAATTGTTAGTCCGACGGGATAAAGATGTATTTGTACGGAGTTCGTTGAATGGATAAAACGGAGTATACATCTTCTGATCAAGATATTTTACGACAGTTGCGCCATGCAATTCGTGAATTATTCACCGGAACCATCGTCTTTGACAGATACTCTGTTCTCTTCGACAAGGGTACTTTGTGTAGCGTTTACAATACAGAAGATCGCTTTTGGTTTTTGAGAAGGTTGTTTTGTGGTCGCTTTATAGACGAAGAATACGCACAGACACTTCAACAGACGGACAAGGATTTGGAATTAATCTTGTTTCCACAACTGCCCAAAGATCTGTGGCAAAAAATGCGTGTGGAGCGTGCCCAACAAAACTTATTTGAGTTGTTGTTTTTACATGTAAAGGGAGAGCGTAAAGCTCAGATACTGAATGAACCTCCTCTGTTAGAAGGACTGGATTTGGACGAGTTTGTTGTGTGGAGAGAGCGTCTTTATATCTTTCGCAGCAGGCTTTCTCGGATTTGGCTCAAGCCGAAAAACAGTGTCTCTTTAGGGGATATGAATTCTATTTCTCTTTCAGAGCTTCTGGCACAAAGCCCCAGTGAGGAATTTGAAACGCTCAAAAGCCTGTATGAACTAATACAGAAGGGGGAGTTGGATTGGGGAGAGAACATCGCAGCATTGAACGGAGAATTAACAGAGGATGAAGAAGGGTTATTTGCAGATCATGATCCAACGAAGATCAAAGAGAATTTCGTGATAGCCAAAGAGCATTTAGATCGTTTTTATTTGGGATCGGAGGGAGAGCAAAAGGTTAAGGGCATGCTATTGTCGGCAGGAGACCTGTTGGTTGTATATGCATCGGCCTTCGGTAAGAGTTTGGGAATATTTTTTTCCAAGGTTCAACACTCTGCCGATCCGGACAGAATCTTAGATCTCACCCAAAAGGGTCGTCTTGCGCTGAAGAGACCGCTTTTGGCTCCGGATTGTTTTGTATTGTTGGATAGAATTCTTGTGCAGGCTCTCTCCGAACCCAACTTAAAATCCAACGAGGAAGAGTTTCGGCGAGCTTTAGAGGAGTGGAGGGCAAAGTGGTCTGGTTGATGGCTCTTTTCTCTGCGTCTGCGGCCGATGGATTTCGAGAAGACTTGGTCATGCAGTTTCCAGCGTCAATTCTACTCGCTCGGGATCAAAGCATTGAACTCGATCTGCTGCAACGCGTAGAATACATATCAGAAAGTATGTTGGGCATACCATACTTGCTCAATCCAGAAGGAGAAGAAGAAGGGGTAGATCCCGATCCGTTACTCCGCTTTGATCGGATGGACTGCTTGACGTATGTAGAATTGGTGATGGCGCTCTCCATAACGGACTCAATGGAATCTACGTTGGACGTACGGAATGAGTTGCGGTATTTGGACTCAGAAATCTCATATCAGAAGCGAAAACACTTTATGTTTAGTCAGTGGATTCCGAGCAATTTAGACTTGGGTTTTCTGAGTGACATCAGTTCCCAAATCGGTCCTACATATTCTATAGAAAGAAATTTTAAGCCGTCGATATGGAAGTATTGGAGAGGACGGTCGAAGCTTCCGCTGGAAGAGTATCCACAAGGAGTCTTTCAACTCGACGTTCTTCGGGTACAAGACGCGATCGATAATCTGAAAAAAATACCATCTGGATCCCTTTTGGTTGTGGTAAGAGACAGTGCAGCGGGTAATCCCGTAATGGTATCCCACGTGGGCTTTGTCATTTGGAAAGGAAAAAAGGCCAAAATACGACACGCTACGATATTGGGTAAGCCAAAAAGTGTGAAGGAGCACGACTTAAAGTGGTATTTGCGCCATCTGACTACATATAAGTGGAAGGTAGCGGGCGTTGCCATTCTACTTCCCAAGGTTCCAACGGATCAGCCTCAAACGGTAGAGGAGGAATCCAAAATTGAGTATAAAGAAGTCAATTTTGAAGATGCGCCACCCCCGGAAGCTTCTCTGTCGCAACCCATGGAAGAAAATGTGGACAATCCTGGTCAAATCCAAGACGGAAACGAGGAAGAGAATCCAAAATAGCGGATGTTTTAGTAGTCTGCTTGTGAGAGAACCCAAGTATTTTCCGATCCAAAGGTTCCTTGTGGTGTGATAAAACGAGAAGCGCCCCAGGTGTTGGCAATCCACCAGTCCCCTACAAAGGGGAAAGTGCCACTTGCACTGTCGGATTCAACGGTGAAATAGAGGCATTCCCATGCGTTTTCTTCACTTACCCAGTTATTGGGACACATTTCAACGCCGTTAAAGGTGGAGGTGAAAGTAATTCCATCAGTAGTACTGACGACGTTTTCTCCGGGAATCATTCGATAATCAGCAAAGAGGACGGGCGTTTCGAAATCCATGCCACCTTGGTTGGTTAGGGTATACCCGTGTATTTGAATCCCGAAGATCGAATCGGAAGACCAGTCAATGGTTGCGAGTAATTCTTGGGGATCATATTTAGAATATTCAACGGAGACGATTTCAACACCGTCGATCAGTTGCGCATCGACCTTTTCGACCAGCAGTTCAAAATTCATACCGTCGTTTCCGTACCGCCAAGAGCGTTCTCCATCAAGGGGCATGTATTTATACGTGGTATGACCAGTATATTGTGTGGTTGAACCTCCGTTGCAGGCAAAAAGAGCGCCGAATAAAAAGAGCATAGTTTTTATCTCCAAGATACAGGATTATTGGATCATCGTTTTAGATGTAGTCAGAATCAATCTGTTTATAACATTTGAGGAGCCGATATGACAGATGCAATTTTAGCAATAGACCAAGGAACAACTGGTAGTACGGCATTGTTCATAGATCAAAACGTAAATGTAATCGCACAGGCAAATCGTGAATTTCCCAATCATTATCCCAAACCGGGATGGGTAGAGCACGATGTGGCAGAGATTTGGCAAAGCATCGTGCAATCGATTCAAGCGGCAAAGGAAAAGGCGGGAGAGATTAACATACGGGCGATTGGAATCACGAACCAGAGAGAGACGTGTCTTTTTTGGGATAAGCATACGGGAGAACCGATTCATCGCGCGTTGGTTTGGCAAGACAGACGCACGGCTGATTTTTGTCAGGAATTAAAAGATAGAGGTCTATCAGATACGGTGCGAAAGAAAACCGGCTTGGTGTTGGATCCATACTTTTCTGGAACAAAGGCCAAATGGCTTCTGGATCATGTGAAGGGAGCGCGGGAACGAGCAGAACGCGGCGATTTACTGTTTGGAACCATCGATACATGGCTCATTTGGAAGCTATGTGGTGCGCACGTTACAGATCCATCCAATGCTTCTCGTACGCTTCTGTACAATATCAAAGATGGGTGTTGGGATGATGAGATGCTGTCGCTTTTGGGAATTCCCAAATGTACGCTTCCCGAGGTGGTAGACAATGCACATGTTATGGGTTTTACAAAGGGTATAGATGGTTTATCCGATGGCATACCCGTAGCCGGT
>JAYYRF010000101.1:0-2749 GCA_036127535.1 Myxococcota bacterium
TACGAATCTCAATTCCCGCTCGCAATTTTGTTCCCTTCGCAAACTTTTCAGGTATCAAAGGAACGTTTGAAATCACGTTTGATGAAAAAAATAAGATTGTCGGGATGCGAAAAGTGTTCTAGTATCGCGCAGAACGACCAATCCTAAAACCTATTTGTAAATCGCGGAAACAAAGGGGCCAGAGAGATAGGATTTTGGATCGATTTGACTTTGCAGTAATGGGCCTTGAATATCTTCTGTGAGCAGGATGCGAGCACACTCAGCCATACCGGCAGCGGTTGTCGATTGAATGGCTCTGAGCCTTCCGTTTTGGAGCTGCAAAGGTAAGACCCGATAGTCGACCTCACGACGATGCAGCGAGCCTTGTTGATCGAAGCCTTCTACCGCGGTATAAATGATTACTTCGTCTTCTTCAACACGGGGAATGTTTGCCAGCATGTAAGATTCCAAGTACTGAACCGGGTTTTGAAAATTCGGACAACGCTCCAGCGTATTTTTAATCCAGCGAAAATGTCCGGGATAGCGCAGTGTTTTGTAGTCGACGTGTCGAACTCGTCCTGCGAGTGCGATGGGAATGTCAGCGGCACCGCCAGAGGTATACGCTTCTTCATATACGCGACCGTTGATCAAAAGGGTCTTGGTTTCGGAGAGAGAGGCAACCCTTGTCATTTTGTAGTCTCTCAATATTTCAGCGTCTTTTATGTACTCCGTCGCGACACCGATCGGACTCCATGTAAAGGCGTAGAAGTGTGGTGCGACTGCATTGCGTCCCAGGGCACCGACCCTCATCTCCAACCTTTCTGCTTTTTCCACAGAGAACTCTTCGCAAAAGTCTTTAAAAAGCCCATGCCCCAATACATTCACAAAGCCCGGCGCGAGGCCAGCCTGCAAAGCAAGCCCCACAGAGGCTCCTTTCGCAAGAGACAAGATTTCCTTGGTTTCGGCAACATACTCTGTCAGATTCACATAGTGCATGTTATTTTTGAGGGCAACTTTGGCCATCTTTGGAGCGAACTTACCGGGTAAACAGTCCAATAAGATATCGGCATCCACAACCCCCTCTTCCCACGAGGTTGACATATCCAATGTCGTAATGCGGCCTGCGGCGGCACCGGCAGCTTCAATCTCCGCTTTCGCTTTTTCGGCATTGGATGACGAGATGTCTCCAAGAATGAGATCTACATCGTGTTCCCAAAGCAGACGTAACAACATGCCTACAGCCGAACCGATTCCACCAGAACCGGCGATGAAAACTACATACTTCATCTTTCCCTCCCAAGAAATTTGCCACTGCCTACATTGAGATGTGTACTGCCGAAGAGCAGTGAAACCCCTACATCATGGGTTTGGAGATACATATAACGTTGGTTCCGATGATTAACATGTCACCGAATTTCGCCTTACATGCACGCATGACGCGTTCGAGTTTTTCATTACAGAAGAGCCATGTCGGTATTCGGTCATGTATTTTGTCCACCGAAAAGTCTGTTTGGGTTACGGCCATGAATAGCGCTTGGTGTCTACCGGTAAGAGATCGATCCAGTGTCAATCCAGCTTGTCTCGCTTTTTCTGCACGGAGTCCCGGCGCCCACTTAATTCGATCTAAACCACCGCGGTCAGGGAGTGTGAATCCGGGGAAGTTTGGCTCTCGACCAAGTTCTATACGCTCTCCAACATTTACATTCATGGTGTAGGTCTCGGGCCCAATGAGCATTCCTTGATATTGACCGGCAAGAGCTCTGTAACGGATAGACCCCAACGGCGTTCGTATCATGTTTCCGTCGCGCAGAATTTCCTTGGTGTTCAGCGGTACACGACGCCCGTTGATATATACGTCAGGGTGGAGTGTCACAACATAAGCCCCTGACAATGCCACTTCGACGCGCAGGAGTACATTTTCAGCTGAAAAGCCCCACGAACAATCGCTGAGCAAGTCAAAGCTGTAACCTTGGATTACGCCAGCCATGGGCACGGCGGGTAATGCGAGCCCAACCAATTGCAAGGACACATCACCTTCACCGGTTAGATCCATAAATACGGTTTGAGAACCACCCTGCTCTTCTAGATTTTTCTGCGCGGCAGATATAGAATCGCTCATCGCTTCGTGTGTTCCCACGATAAGACCGCGTCCCATATCAAGCCACGCTTTACGCTCAACGCTTGGTATCTTTTGAACACAGATCCAAATCTGACCGGGAGGAATGGTGGAGGGCAATCGCGCAATAATCTGTCGCAAAGGTTGAGAGCCGAGTTTGAATCCGCTGAGAATGATATTTCGATCTGACTTAATCTCTTTGGGGTTAAAGTCGGGGTTGTCTGCGGTTATCAGAATAAACTTGCCTTTTTGAGCAGAAGCTTCGATAGAATCTGGGAGAATACACTGGTTTTGATGGACAGCACGAAAGACTTCAATGGCTTCAGGTATACCTTTGAATTCGTAAGAGCCGACGGCCTCCCATGGTATTTCCGCTTGGTTTAAACACATTCGCGTTCGGTTGGCAAACCAAGCTTGGCCAGAGGGGGTCTTTGAGTTTATCCGGGCGGAGAGATTCACCGCTTCGCCAAAATAGTCATTGTCGATTTCCTCTACGTCTCCCGTAGCCGCGCTTGCCCGGAAAGAAAGATTCTCTCCAGAAAACTCCAGGCTGCTTGCGACCAATTCCATGCATCCTCTCATGGCATCCGTTGCAGAATCGAAAAGCGCCATGTAGCTGTCACCGATGTTTTTTACAATCTTCCCGCCGTACTT
>JAYYRF010000102.1:0-3946 GCA_036127535.1 Myxococcota bacterium
TTAGGGGAGGCAAAGAGATACAGAGAGAACGACGGGAATTTCATCTTTGCGCTGAAAACGGTAATAGAAAGCCACGCTGGATTTGGAATGCAAATCTCGTATATGATTGCTCAAATCTCGCAAAGTGTATAGAGAGGGAGGGCTTTTTTGCATGTTTTGAATGTATGCATAGACCATGCTGTCTTGGAGTGCCCGGCTTTCGATTCCTCTCAATAGAGGAGTCAAATAGGCTGGCGGATAGTCCTTGAGATCATTGCGTAGATCGGAGTAGAAATTGTAACGTACAACAGAGCATGTTGTCGTCTTTGGGGGGACGCCTTCTTTTAGGGTCGCGTTTACAGATTGTGTCGGAGGTTTTGCCAGCGGTGAATCTTTGTGAAAGCAGGCCCGAATAAAGCTCTTGGCATTTTTTCCCTCGTATAACCAAAAATCGCGTTGCATGTAGCCGAGATTTTGTCCGAGATAGGATAGGAAACGGTTTGCGTCGGAGTGTAGATCCATTTGCCCGTGAATGTACTCTAAAGAGAGTCGTACGGATTGGGCTTCCGCAACGATCGCTGATATACGGGGTGCATCGTCGTCGTAAACAATACCGGCTGGATCGGAGAGATTTTGCTGTGCCAACGTACAGATCAACGTCTCTTCGGTGTTGATCTCATGGTAGGGATTTTCCAACCAGGCGGGGTATGCGCGCAGGAGCGAACTCAAAAACAAAATCATTTAATCTTCGATGCTAGAACAGGTGGTTTTGGCGAGTCCAATGCCCGCATTGTATTCATTATATTCCGCTAATGCAAAATACCATAGCCAGACTTCATTGTCTTGGATAATGGCCGTAGGGCCATAGGTCATCCACGCGTCCCATTGGCCATCCTTTGGCGACAAAATTGGATTGTTGGGATTCCGCGTCCAGGTGAAGCCGTCTACGCTGTATGCATGACCGATATGACCGATCGCGTAATTGGCCGCACATTCGTTTTGGTTGCAAAAAGCCCGATCCGATTCGCTTTGCCCCATATAAAAGAGATGATATCCTTCGACCGGATCTGGAACGACGTGCGCTTGGGTAACCACCGCATCATCCCAGGCATCCGGTTCGGGTAAAAATACCGGAGAACTCTCTTTGGTCCAGGTTTGCGCATCATCTGATTCGGCATAACCGATAAAGTGTCCCCAGCGACCTTCATACTCTCCCCATCCGCTGTACCACATTCGGTATACATCATTTTCAAAGAGAACGGAGGGTTCTAATACCCCACCAAAATAACTCTCGCCCACTAAAAAGGGTTGCTCCCATTCGAGTTCGGGAACCAAGACAGGGCCATCTCCTTCGCGGCTCCAAGTATGTCCGTCCGCTGAGGTCGCCGTACCGATTGAAAAGACATTTTGATCGTCAAAGGAGGCATAAAAAAGTCGGAAGCCGTTTTCTTCTTCGATAACGTTGGCCATTTCGATTCCGTTTCGATCCCATCCGCTGGGTGCGAAGGCCAGCGTGATGCCGCTCTCTGTCGAGAGGGTGTCTTCCCACAGGATACCATCGTTGCTGTGCGTATGTGCGATTCCGAGTTGCTGGGTTGTGGTATCATATCCGCTCAGCCACATCTCGTATCCATTGCCGTTTCGCAGTACAAAAGGGTCTCCGATATATCCCATACTGTGGAAATTAGAGAAGTTTTCCGTCGACAGCGAACTCGTCTGCACACGATTGAAGGTTCCAGGAACACACTTTTTTTCCATTTCTACCGCGTGATCTTTGGGTTCGCTACAACCGAGCAGGGAGGTATACAAGACGAAGAAGTAATGGGTCATTTCTTTTTTCCGATAGTCCTTATCCTTACCATAATGGATCTGATCGCTTTCGCCCCCCTTAAATTTCTGATTTTCACCATGCTAGAATCCGTATTTTTGGTTATGTTTTCCATGCAAGGCACAGTCTCCTACAATAATTCTACGGGTGTTTTTATGAAAAAGTTAGCGTCTTATCTTTGTGGACAATGGCAATATGGTGAAGGGGCAGGACGTGCTCTGTACAACCCTTCTACCGAAGACGTTGTCGCCTATAGCAGTACCGAGGGGCTTCCCTTTGAAGACGCTCTTCGATATGCTTCCGAACACGGTGGTCCCGCATTGCGTGCGCTGACCTTTGCGCAACGCGGCGATTTGCTCAAGCAGATGAGTCGAACGCTCTACGCCAAGCGTGAAGAGCTTTTAGAAATCTCTCGAGACTGCAATGGGGCAACCAGGGGGGATTCAAAATTCGATGTCGATGGAGCGACAGGAACGCTTTCTGCGTATGCGCGTATCGGAGCCAGTCTCGGAGAGAGGACTTTTCGTTTGGATGGGGAAGCCGATAAACTTTCCTCCAACGCTCGCTACATCGGACAGCATGTACTTCTACCACGTCCTGGCGTGGCGGTGCATATCAACGCATTCAATTTTCCCGCATGGGGAACCTTTGAAAAGATCGCCTGTGCTTTCTTGGCCGGTATGCCCGTGATCACCAAGCCGGCAACGGCGACGAGTTGGCTGACCTATGAAATGGTCAAACTCATTATCGATGCGGATATTTTACCCAAGGGAACCCTATCGTTCATTGCGGGCTCGGCTGGAAATCTTCTGTCTGTACTCGGCCCCCAAGATGCGGTGGCTTTTACGGGAGCGGCGTCTACCGCGTCATCGCTGCGCGCATATGCCCCTTTTTTGGAGCAATCTACGCGCTTCAATGCGGAGGCCGATTCCCTCAACGCAGCGGTTCTCGGGCCGGATGTGGAGGTTGGTGATGACCTGTGGTACCAGTTCGTTCGAAACGTCTTGACCGATATTCGGCAAAAAGCGGGACAAAAGTGTACCGCCATACGCAGAATTATTGTTCCGGAAAATCGCGTCGAAGACCTTGCAGAGGCTCTGCTGGAAGACCTTGCCACCGTTCGTGTTGGCTATCCGGTCGAAAAGGCGATTAACATGGGGCCGGTCGCGTCTGCACAACAACTCCGAGATGTGCGGGCGGGCATCGATGCGTTAGCGGTCAAGTCAACCATTCTTTGCGGTGGGAGTCAGCCGATTAACGGATTACATGCACCCGAAGGAAAGGGATACTTCGTGGCACCGACGCTGCTCAAGACCACCGCAGAAAACGCATTGGTTCACGAACTCGAAGTCTTCGGCCCTTGTTCGACCATTATCTCGTACTCTGGAACGGCAGAAGATGCTGCATCCATGGTGGCCCGCGGGCAAGGGTGCCTCGTCAGTTCAGCATACTCCAATGATCGCGCATGGCTTGCTACCATGTGTTTCGAAGCCGGGCCGTGGAATGGACGCTTGCAGCTCAATTCCAAAAAGATTGCTGACTCCGCCTTGCCGCCCGGCATGGTTCTTCCCAATCAATTACACGGTGGCCCCGGACGAGCGGGTGGGGGAGAGGAACTCGGTGGTGTGCGTGGTTTGGATTTCTACAGCAATCGCATTGCCGTGCAAGGGGAGCGTTCCATGCTATCAAAGCTCCTGGGTTCCAAATTGTAAGAGGTTGAGATTGAGCTTAGAATTTCAAGAGAACATCCCATACAAAGAGCTGGGGTACTGGCGTATTGGAGGGCCCGTTCAGACGTTGTTTCGTCTCCGAACCGCAGACGAATTGTCCTCGTTGTGTGAAAGGGGCGACCCGATCCACATATTGGGAAATGGGAGCAACATGTTGGTTGCCGATGAAGGTATCTCCGGTAATTCTGTTTTGTTAGAGGGAGAGTTCAAGGCCTTCGAGATTCGCGAACAAGAGAACGAACAGGGACACCTCTATGTTGGCGCCGGTATGAAAAATGTGGTTCTGCTCAATCGACTCAAGCGCTTGGGATGGACAGGGTTATCGAGTTTGGCGGGTATTCCAGGCACTGTCGGTGGTGCGATCAGAATGAATGCGGGCTCGATTTTGGGCGAGATCTGCGATGCCGTC
>JAYYRF010000103.1:0-3147 GCA_036127535.1 Myxococcota bacterium
AACGGGCCGGGATCGGGGGATAAGCCTTCAGACATCAGGATTACCGAGGTTGATTTCGGTAAAAGCTCCAGTATGGTTTCCAAATTTTTCTGCGCATGATCCAAAGGAACCGCCGCGCGTCTTTGCGCTGGACGCAGCGATATTAATGTATGACGCAGTGCGTGATATAGTCGAAAATCTCCCAAGAAGTGGCTTAGGCTTTTCGCGTTTGGATTGCGTTTCCACGCGTTGTAGAGTTGCTCGTAGGGGAGTGGGGTGAAGGTTAGTAAATCGTTGTGTCCAATGTAGAATGTGGCGATATCGGGGCTGAGATCCGCTGCTTTTTTTTGTATATATTCTCGAATGTGCCAGGTCGTCCATCCACCAACACCTTGGTTGATGACTTGCCACTGCTTACCGAGGTTTTGTTCGAGTTTTGCGGGATAAAACTGTTTGATATCGTCGTTTTGGAATGCGCCGCCGGTTGTAGAGCCACCAAAGGCTACAATGCGTTTGCGATCTTTGATGTTGGAAAAAGAGACGGGATACCCTTTATCAGGATACTTTGTATGTTCTCCTTTTTCCATAAGTGAAAAACCTTCATTGGCAGTTGAG
Source organism: Myxococcota bacterium (assembly GCA_036127535.1). GTDB lineage: Bacteria > Myxococcota_A > UBA796 > UBA796 > UBA796. The sequence goes on from JAYYRF010000103.1 coordinate 595, forward strand.
ATCCAACCAAATACATCATTCACTTCCGTTTTGGCGCCTTGGTTTGACCATTGACGCCCCGCTACAGAGCCCCGTAGCATGCCTTCGGACGCGATAAAAAGAATTGTCGAGGCGAGTAAGCATACCCAATTATACGCTCTGACCTGACCGACCCAGGTGTTTGCCCAAATGAGTATAGCCCACATGCATGCACCGATGCTACACCACATCACTGACCATATGTGGAGTGGATCTGTCATGATATAGGCTCCAACGGAGACCATAGACCAAAGTCCCAACAGTAAAAAAAGTCCGTTGGTTCGTATCGAAAGACGGTGCATAAACCAAACGAGCAGCAGCGGAATGACGGCCACAATGACCGAAGCGAGAACTTTTTCCCAGCTTCCGCCAATTGCTGGTGCCATTTGAAGAATCAAGATTCCCAAAAAGATGGGGATGAACCCCCAAATAAAAGGTACAGAATAACGTGCCCGAAGGACTCGCGAACTGTAATACGTCGCTTTGACAAACAGAGCGAGACTGCAGGGAAGAAGCAGAGGAAGCCATCTCCACGGTATCCACGAGGCGCGCATGGACTCCACCCAGGCCTTGAGGTCAGCAAAACATAGAAACCAGCTCAATCCCAAAAATGCGGTTGTTGTCATAATGGTTTTGAGACTTGCCTTGGTCTTTGTCTCCAGCATGCTCAAACCAGTAATGAGGATTCCACCCAACAACCACATCAAAAATCGTGGCTTGGGTAAGGGGAGGGGGGTATCTCGGCTTCCGTATTTGAGATTGGTGATGTGAACTTCCCGAATACCAGGCCGTATGAGGGGCGGCAATACACCCAGTTTGGTTTCAACAGAGCACGATTCACCGTTTAAGCCCACTGTGAGAAGACCTTTTGCGTAGTTCAGTGAGATTTGATTGACCTCCTTTGACGGGGGCGGCAATTCACATTTCAATACTTGTCTTTTGATTCTTCCATTCACATAGCGTTGCAGCAATACGCTACTGCTCGGCGTACCTATGTCTTCAATTAATAGCCCAACGCCAATCATAGAGCCGCATCTCGGATTGGGCCGATTACATTTGTGATGTTGCTTTGCGGGGCTAGAAAGCCATGTTTCAAGTTGTCCTTCGTGAGATAGACGCGCATCAAGTGAAAGTTCATTTGTTCGTTTTGCGGGGAATATACCGCGATAGAAGTCGAGGGCCCATTCTCCTTCGTTCAGGGCTAATTCACCCTGTAGGGCTGCGAGTTTGTATGGTATTGTATTGGGTTCACGGTTCCAGCCGCCAGGCGCGGTGTCAGCGAGCAAGCGCAGTTCACCTTTCCAATACCCTTCTCCAAGTCCTGCTCCCACGATAAAGGAGAGGATGATAAGCCATGCATACTTTTTCATAATCACTTAGGATTGCGGAATGTTACTTTTCATCGCGTACAGGAACCGCTTTCATCTTCGCCTTTCCACCTTCGATGGAAACCCGAAACTTTACGCGGTCACATTTGTATTGGCTCTTGATGGAGCGAACCTGTTTGCTCAATGACTCTTTAATTGCATTATAAGACAGGTCGGTGCTTTGTCCGCACTTGTTGCGCGCTTCGATAAAGGTATCAAAGGCGGATTTGTATGCGAGTTCTTGTTTTTGACGGTCGGAAAAGCGTTTGCGTCGATCGGCCATCTCTTGTCGCTTGATCGCGGCGTCTCTTTGTTGCTGCTCTCTCCTGTTGGTTCGAAATTTCATCTTGGGATGGGTGCCACGCTCGATCATGGTGATATTGCGTTGCCAATATAATTCCATGCTATTGTACCTTGCCTTGAGCGTTCTGAACTTGTGTTTCTGCATCGTATTGGTAATTGGTTCTTGCATCAGTTCTCGCACGAATCTACGAAGGTCTTCTCTTTCTTTTAGGGGTTCGATTCGCTCCAAACCACTAAAGTATTTTTCATACTGAATTTTGAGCAAGAACATCTTTCGTTCAAGCTCTTCAAATTTATTGTTGAGCTTTACATCTTTCTTCTGTACCTTAGCCACGATAACTCCTTCTTGATTTCTATTATATCCGACTTTGAGAAGGGGGGGATTTTCATTTTAATAGAAAATCGGATATGTTCTCTCGACCAACGCGGGGGCGATAATGCGCGAAATTAAAAATATCCTAGAAAGTCAGCTCTTGCCACAAGTGCAAAAACCATCTCGTTATCTTGGGACAGAGCTCAATTCCGTTCACAAAGATGCGTCAAAAGTAGATGTTCGCATTGCATTAACCTTCCCTGATTTGTACGATATTGGGTTGGATAATTTGGGGTTACACATTCTTTACGCCGTTTTGAACCAACTCGACTATGTGTGGGCAGAGCGTGTGTATGCACCAGCTGTGGGTATGGAGAATCTTTTAAAAGAGTATAATATACCTTTGTTCGCACTCGAAAGTAAAGATCCCCTTTCTCATTTTGACGGCATTGGTTTTACCCTTCAGTCTGAACTGACATACACAAACATTCTCAATATTTTGTCGCTTTCAAATATACCATTGAGAACCAAAGACCGCTCAGAAACGGATCC
>JAYYRF010000104.1:0-6617 GCA_036127535.1 Myxococcota bacterium
GCGGCGTTTTACAGTGGGGAAGACCGAATTACTTTTCAGTTAATTTTTGGAGTAGCTGTGGAACGTCTACACCTACGCCGGACTTGAGCTCTTCCACAAGACGAACGGTATTTCCAATATTGGAATCATTTGTCGACGGCAGAACAGTAATTTTATCGATTTGCACCTTATCGATCGACGTAAGCAACTGCTCCATGACTGTTTGGAGCTTTTGCATTAGGAAGATGTCTCGTGCGTTGTCTCCACCACTTTGCCACGTGTTAATCATTTCGTTGAGAACGGCTACCGTTGCTTTGCCGTCTTCCAATACCTTTGCTGCTTGTGCAACGGCATCTTCCTTTGCGGCCGCATAATTGGCTCGGGCGGGTGCGAGTACGTCAGCACTTAGTTGTTTTTCAACTTGTTTGATACGAGCTTCTTGTACGTTTATTTCAGCATTTGCCTTTGCCAAGAGTGCTTTTACTTGTCCTCTCTCTTCCGCTATCATGGCGAATTTACGAGTTTGAGCATCACGTATTCGACGTTCCGATTCCGCCTTGAGTATATTGCGTTCATTTTCGATTTCGGCAAGACGGGCACTTTGGGTATTGGATGCTTCTTTTACCATGGCAGTGGCACGAGCATTGGCCTCAGCGATTCTTGCATTTTTGATGAGTTCCGCAGACTGCTTTCGACCAATCGAATCGAGAAATCCTCTTTCATCCGAAACGTTTTGAATTTTTAAGGTATCCAAGTCCAGTCCAAGTTTTGCAAGATCGTGATCGGCTTCGTGGAGCAGTTTCTCCGCGAAGAGGATTTTGTCCTCGTTTACTTGTTCCGGTGTGAGTTGCGACAGAACACCTCGTAGATTCCCTTCGAGGGTCTCCTTTGCAATCTTGATGATTTGCGCGCGTGACTTCCCGGTAAAACGCTCGATTGCATTGTCCAAAGAGGGAGACATCGAAGCAATTTTTACGTTTGCCACACCACTCACATTGAGAGGGATCCCTCCCTTTGCGTATGCATTGGATACGGCTACGTCGATGATCATGTTGGTTAGATCGAGACGATCTACAACCTCTAAGAGAGGGACTCGCATACCACGACCACCCTTAATCAAGCGGTAGCCGCGCGTCTTACCGCCTTGGTCGCTACGGCGTCCACCTGAAAAGATCAGCACTTCGTTTGGTCCACAAACATACACTAAATTTTTGGCGACCAGTGCACCGGCAAAAATAGCAAAGACCGATACCAAGACAACAACACCAATAATGATTTCCATGATATCTCCCTATTTGTCAGAATTCGACAGTAATTTTTGACTGAGGATGCCGGTCACATCGACACCCGTAGAGGAGTGAAGTTCTTCGAGTACTTGTCGAACCGCTCCGGGAAAGCTCGCGATATATTTTGGTAACGCTTCTCCATTCCCACCATCGATGAGATTGACCTCAGCGATATCCATGCCGTTCAACCTTGTGATGACAGAGCGCATAACTTCTTCCAGTTGATGGATAAGGAATATATCCTTTGCGTCACTGCCCGCGCGAATCCAAGCTTCCGTCATCAATGCGAGGACTTGTGCCATGACCTTACCGCGTTCTTCTATTGCAGCAGCTGATCCCGCTGCATTTAACTCCTCGGCTTGGCGAGCAAATTCAGCGGGTAGTACACGATCGGCTTTGAGACGAAGTTCTTCGAGCTTCGCACGGACTTCTTGCAATTCGGACTCAGCCTGCGCTCGTGCCTCTTGTGCGGCGGCTTTGGCTTCTTCTTCTGCGGCTTGAATACTCGCTTCAAGTTCCGCGCGAAATTCTCGAAGTTTGTTTTCGGCCTCGATAATTTCTGCTTGGGCGTTTTGCGTTGCAACCTCCGCATTTCTCTTTGCGATTGCCTCGACGGTTTTGGATTCAGCTACCGCATTACTTTCGGCAATCTCCGCGTCACGGATAACTTCAGCGATGCGTTGGCGACCCAAACTTTCCAAGTAATTTGCGTCGTCGGATACATTTTGAATTTTTAGGGTATCCAAAGTGAGACCGAGTTTGTCAAAGTCTTCGTCGGCTTCTTCGACAAGATTCGAGGCAAACTTGAGTCGGTCTTCATTGACCTCTTCCGGTGTGAGTCGTGCGAGTACGCCCCGAAGGTGACCTTCGAGAGTTTCTTTACCAACCCGCTGGATCTCCGTTGGATCCCGTCCGAGGAATCGCTCAATCGCGTTGGCGACATGCTCTTGATCGGAGGAAACCTTTATGTTTGCAACGGCGTGAACATCTAGGGGGATGCCGCCTTTTGAATACGCATTTTTAACTTGTATGTCGATCGGTATAGATGTGAGCTCCATGCTTTCGATTTGTTCTAAAATCGGAATTCGAAAGGTACGTCCACCACCGAGTACTTCTCGGTAGCCAACGGTGGAGCCATCAGAGAGGACTCTCTTCTTTCCCGAGATGACCAACACTTCATTGGGTCGACCGATAAAGAGTAGTTGTCGCACAATCGCGAGTAGAAATAGCAGTCCGATCGCAATGGAGCCTGCGATACATATCGCTGTAAGCAGCTCGACTTCCTGACCAGCTCCAAGGGTAGCAAACACCATTTATTTCTCCTTTTGTTTATTTTGTGAGGCAATTTTCTTCTTTTTGGCAATTGCCTTGTACTGCTTGAGAGAGCAAACTTCTGCAATTCCATCTTTAACTGCAATAACCAATATGGATTCGCCTCGCTCGATCTTTTCTCTGCTGGTAGCGAGGATATCGAGTACCCCATCGGGTTGTTTTATCCTCACTTTACCCATTTTTCCAAGTTCAATGGGCAGCAGGACAGTTCCTTCTTGATTGCGCAAGCTGTTGGAATTGGTTTGGGCTGTAACCGCATCCTTTTTTAGTTTTTGAAAAGCGAAGGCGATTGTCCAACCCAAGAATATTCCCAACGCTGCTGAGATAATGCCTGTGAGGAGAGGAGAGCTACCCAATACCGTGAGCAGGGTTCCGGTCAGACCAAAACACGCGGAGCCAAATGTCCAAAAGCGCATAGATAAAAAGGGCAACCATGCGCTTGCTATATCGCTGCTGCCGGAGCCAGCGCTTTCTCCGTCAATTTCCCCAAAATCTAAATCTTTTTCGAAGCTCAGTTCCTTATCAAACTCAAAATCCTTATCAAAGCTCAAGTCTTTATCGAAGCTGAGTTCTTTGTCGAACTCCAAATCCTTGTCGAGCCCAAAATCTTTATCGGACTGGCCACCGAAAACAATGCTAAAAAGAATCAAAATTCCACCCAGCATCAAAGAGCCGACATATAGAGACAACATGTTAGAACCTCTCGTTTTGACGGTAATGCGTATCGTTTGAAGCGATAGATGACTGCCATACAGAAAAAATGGACAAAGATGTGACCTTACTGGAATAGTCGTTCACGACTGAGTTGCCCTTTTTGAATTAATTGACCGATTTTTATTTTTGCCACCAAATGTTGATGGGCTTGGTTCTCTTCGAAAAGATGACCTTCGTATTGAATCTCTTCTTTATAAAAAGCGACGAGAGACTTATCGAGACTTCTGATGGGCATGGCGCTGAGGAAGTTTAGGGGTTCCTCGAGTTCATTGACGAGCAATGATATAGACTCCGAAGAAAGTTGGTCGATATTGATGCTGTAAACGAACAAGTTCTCCGATTCGAACTGGATTTGACGGTTTCGATATAGCTCAACCAGTAGTTCGAGCATTTCAATCGAAGCCTTCGAGTATCCAACGTCTTCCGTTTGGATGGTCAGTTTATAGAAGGATCGTTCGAGTTTCCAGTTGTTCATATAGGTTTCTGTATCTTTTTGAGAGAGAAGGCCGGATATAAACTTTTGCATATTCGCTCTTTTTAAAAAGGCGAGTGCAACAATCGGATTTTGACTTTTATCAAACAGCGTCTGACGATCAGATTCTGATGCAGACGTGGTAAACTCTGTGAGGATGAGTTGTGCCATTTTGGTTCTTAAATCTGTAACTTCGGAATATGGATAGCGAATCTTAGGATCTTCACAAATTTTCAGGAGGAGCATTTCCTGCGCTTCGTAGATCTCGGTCAGCGTATACATTTCATTTTTCCAAATTTCAACTTGGTACCGGCGTCTTCTTTCGGAGATTTGAGAGAGAAACCATTGTTGTAGCCGTTTTGAGCAATGTTTGAAGGCTCGGTTCACCAAAATCCGATTCTCGTCAAGATGAAGAATAGAGGCCTCTTGCTCGCTCAATTCGGAAAGGGCTTCAAATCCGCAGTTCAAGCGTCGTAGAAATCGTAGCAAGTCCGGACTTTTTTCTTGCAGTTTTAAAAGCTGCTTTTTACGTAAATGCTCGAGGCTTTTAATCATTAAGGCTTGATACTCTTCAAGCTCAGCAACGGTCGATTTCGGATAGGAGTCCAAGTATACATTTGCACGACGGATTCTTTGCTTTAGCTTGAGATCCGCTTCACAATGTTTCCAAATGTCTTTTCCGTTCGATTCCGTGATCGAGTAGATGGTTCGGAAGGATAGATTTTGAAGGTGCTCCAGCATCGTTTTGGGCGGCTGCAAGAAAATTTCGGACAACAGTTTGGCTGGCTCAGGAAGGGTGGAATCAAAGGATGGAGGGAAATTGGACAACAACCTCAGATTTCGTAGTCGGAATATGGCGTGGAAGGAGAATTCTTCTGCTCTTCGTACGAGATGCCATTGCGTTTTGACTGGATCGATATTTTGGAGTGCCCAAGCGTACTTTAATTCGAGGTCTAAGTCATCGGGCTTTTTGGCATATGCGTATTGTAAATGCTCGGCTGCCTTGGCGAATTCGCCTTCGTTAAAGTACAGTTCACCCAGATAAAGATGGGTGTCCAGCGTCGGATTTTCTAAGCCTTGTTCGAGTATGAGTATTTTGTGGGCTTCCTCGCGCTTTGCCATTTCAAGGATAGCGGGTGTATATCCGGCTTCAACTGCTTTTTGTAGAAATCCATCGTCACCCTCTATACCGGCTCTATACATCGAAGGAAGATGTCCCATATCGGCGGCTTTGTGAAGCGTTTTTGGATCTTTGGCCATGGCATATATATTTTTGTTGGCTCGGCCACTGCGTTGAATCTGTTTGTCGTCTGTGAGTGCATAAATCCAACGTGGTACCTTGATATAAATCAAGGTGATGGAGCCTATGAGTAAGGCGATGCAAACCAGCCACTCGGCAACGTGAAGCTCATATAAGTTCAACAAACACATCCGAGAAATGGCAAAGATGGCGAGCATGATCAACCAAGCATTTCGTGGAACTTTATATCTCCAATAATTCGGGTTGAGATAGCCCACGATATTGGGATAATTCACCTGTATAAACTGCTCGGCCTCTACGTTGCCGAGTTCTTTGGATTTGAGGATATTGATCAGCCCGTGGATCAGATCGGATTCATCTTTGGACTCTGTGTGACGTGCCAAGTAACACAGGCCGATATCCTTTGCTCTTTCGGAATCGATGTCGGATTCATTTTCGAGCCAGTACAGGGCTTCTGTATAGCTATTCTTATCGATCATCAGGTGCTTACCCAAATTGTGGTGTGCGCTCTTGATTCCGGCCATCGCAGCAAAATGAGTGGTGTCTCTATCTTCGGCTTCTCGGTTTTCTTCGAGTAGTATTTCAATATAGGGCGTGTAGGCTCTACGCAAGAGATAGGTCAGTTCGGGTTCGTAATAGGTAGGGCCGTCTAAGCATAGAAAGTAGAAGCTGTCTAAATCGCCATGCTCCAAGGCTCTTTTGTGATAAGACATAAACTCAGCGAGTTCGTTCATCTTGGGAGCATGCCGGGCCAGTGCTCGGATTGCCAAGAGGGAGCCGCGCTGGTATGACATTTTTAAGTAATACTGACTTTTGGGCTTTAGAGTCCACAAAAAGTATGGAGCATCCGGATCTCCGGCGTCGATTGCCTTTGCCAGCAATCGAATCGCCTCTTGGTATTTCTCTTTCTGTATCTGATACAATGCCAAGTAGACCAGTGCATCAACGGATTGATCGGAACACCTTTGTAGCTTAGAAATGAACTCTTCTTCTGTAATCTCTTCTACAACCCATTGATGAATAGCGAGATGACAGGCGGCTTGTTTATCTCCTTCGTCAGAAGTTTTAGCGAGATGTTTCAGTTCAGAAGATGTCAGCATTAAGTGACCCCACATCGGACTTAATTTAGTAATCGATGTTATCTTATAGTGCAATAGCAGAGTCGTAGTCATAAAAATTCAAAAGTTGTGCTTTGAAGTCGATAAATGATATGATTCATGCAAATGGAGCATTGATGAGCGAGAAGTTTTCAGATTCGTTGGACTTTGTCCCAGATTCCGGGATTGAGCAACTAGAAATGCTCACAATTGGCTCGTCGTTGAAAGCCGATGTTCTAATCGAGCACAACAGTATAGATTCCGTTCATTGTTCTATCCAAAAGATGGGCGATGGGATGTATCGGATTGTCGATCTCAATTCAAAGGGGGGCATCTATTTTCGTGGAAAGCGAACCAAAGAATCCTTGGTTTCTAAGAAAGATACGATTCAAATCGGTGCCTATCCCATTTCCGTAGGCCTACTAAGCGCGCATTTTTTAGATCAGCTAACGACAGAAATCGAAGACAACAATACC
>JAYYRF010000105.1:0-20232 GCA_036127535.1 Myxococcota bacterium
AAGACTATCTTTTTTTTCCAGCATCTTTTTTTTCCTTTCCTAGTATGGGAATTCGTATGTCCAGTTTCTTACCGGCGCTTTTTTTTAGTTGCTCTTTTAATCCTTTGCTTAGAAGAAGCAAATCTGAACAACGTCCGTTTCCAAGATGAATCATTTGCCCGGGAGCATGTGTGCTCAAGAGCCAACTTTTCAATCGGATGCCACAGAGATTGTGTTTCTCAAATACTTGCGCGGTCTTCGCTTTGGAAACAGAAAAAATAGCGCCACACCGGAAGGGAGTCTTCCGTTTATGAACCAAAGGATAAAAGATTTCAGCGTGGAGCAAAATGGCTTTCTTATCCTTTGCTTCCATGGCGTCGCCGACGGAAAGAACTTCCGTCCATCTTTTTTTTCCTTTGAGCCAGTGCATCTCCAAACGGAGTCCCTTGAGCAGGTTCGCCTGATTCGAATCGATTAAGCCGCCGATCGAGCCACTCCACGAGCAGAGATGTTTCCCTTTTTGACGATCTACATTCGCCCAAAGGGCTGCAGAACCGAGTTTTATAGAATCTTTTGTATATGATATCTTCTCAAATTCTCCGCAGAGTCGAATCACAACACCGTCGTAGCCCCCGTCGCGGAAGATCAAATCCTGAAAAGGCCAAGATATCATCCACTTTTGCTGCTGTTTGCGGAGGTGTTGCAAAAGTTCGACGAGCGCGGTTTGAGAATAGACCCATACCCATGCCAGTGCATTGCCCCCTACCCGCAAAGGAGTATGACGGGAGAGGGGTTCTGCGTACCGAATGTCTATTTCGCTGTGTTCAGGCACCGTTGCCATTAAAATGGTCCTTCAGGGGTGAGCAAATTTGATTGATGTTACCCGCTCCCAACGTAATCACAACATCTCCGGGAAGTAGATGTTCTTTGAGGAACTCCGTGGCTTCCGCAAGCGAGTCTACCGCGTGCACGTTCCGATGTCCATGTTCGCTGATTTTTTGGGTAAGAACGCGATGATTGATGCCGTCTATCGGTTTTTCTCCGGCTCGGTAAATCGGAGTAATCACCAGTTTTCCCGCGTGATTGAAACATCGACAAAAATCGGAAAACAGTTCTTCTACCCGAGAGTAACGGTGGGGTTGGCACACGGCGACGATACGTCGTGACGGCCAAGCCTGCTGTGCCGCCGACAGGGTTGCTGCAATCTCAACAGGATGATGTCCGTAATCATCTATGATCGTAAAGGGTTGTTCCTTATATTCGAATTCAGAGCGAATGGTAAATCGTCTCTCCACACCGGTAAAGCCATTTAACGCTTCTTGAATGTCTTTGATGGGGACTTCGAGTTCCAAACATACCGCTGCACTTGCAAGGGCGTTGGATATGTTGTGCTTGCCTGGCATGTCGAGTTGAATACGGCCGAGATTGTTTCCGTGGTAGAGTAAGTCGAAGGAAGAGTGAATGCCGTTGAACTGTATATTCACGGCTCTTACATCCGCTTGAGGGGTAAATCCATAGGAAATCACTTTGCGCTTGATGGAAGGAATGATCGATTGAACCACGGGATGATCCATACACAATACCACAAATCCAAAGAACGGAACCTTTTGTGCGAAGCGCTTGAAACCATCTACGAGGGCTTCTTCACTTTTCCAATGACGCATGTGTTCAGGATCTATATTGGTAATGATGGCTACGGTCGGGGATAATTTCATAAAACTTCCATCGGACTCATCCGCCTCGGCAACCATAAAGTCTCCTTGACCGAGTCGAGCCGATGAACCGAAGGAGTTGAGGCGACCGCCAATGACCACGGTCGGATCCAATCCTGCTTCGTTCATGCAGATTGCGAGCATACTGGTGGTCGTCGTTTTTCCATGTGTTCCGGCGACAGCAACCCCATATTTCATTCGCATCAACTCTGCGAGCATTTCTGCTCTCGGTATAACGGGAATGTGTCTCAATTCCGCTTCTTGAATTTCCACGTTGTGGTTGGGAATCGCCGTCGATTTCACGACGACATCTACATTGTGAACGTGCGCTCGATCGTGTCCAATGCTGATGTGGCCGCCCAAAGAGCGCAGTCTCTGTACGGTTTTACTTTCGCCGAGATCAGAGCCGGTCACGTGATATCCCATGTTGATCAAAACTTCAGCGATACCGCTCATCCCGGAACCACCGATCCCGACAAAATGTATATTCTTGATTTTTCCGCGAAACATATTTTTTCCTGTTGCTTAGACGCTTTCCTTTGGAATCTTCCAACCTTGCTCCAGTGGGAGCTCTCTTTTTTCCGAAGAGATGCTCAGTAAAATCCCGATTGCCCACATATTGCACATCAGTGCACTGGAACCATAAGAGATGAAGGGTAAAACCAATCCCTTTGGCGGTAAAATTCCGAGAACAACCCCCAAATTAAAGGCCGCTTCGATAATGAGCATCATGGTAATGGAAGATGCGAGCAGCATGCTGAACGCATCTCGCGCTTGTTTTGCAATATGAAAACCGCGCCAAAGTAGAAGACCGTACATGATAATGAGAGCCGCAAGACCCAAAAATCCAAGTTCTTCACCGATAACCGCCGCAATAAAGTCCGTCCATGGTTCTGGGAGAAAGTGGCGTTTGGATACGGAGTTGCCAAGTCCTTGACCGGTTAAGCCTCCGTTATGCAAAGCGATCCAACCTTGGATAACTTGATAGCCCTGTCCTTCGTAGGCTGACCACGGATCCCAAAAATGTCGAATTCGCTGTAGTCGGTACTCTTCCATGATAAGAGCGAAAAATCCTACGAACACAGTCGTTCCACCAATGATACTGACGTGTTGTTTTTTCATTCCACCGATAAAAAGCATGAAACCGATAAGAAGGGTGATGATCATGGTCGTGCCAAAATCCGGTTCAAAAAGAATGAGGAGCATTAGAGGAAGAGGAATACAACAAGCCTGAATCACGACACGAATGTTGTGTACTTGTCCTCTCCATTTGTGTAGGAAGGCCGCCACCGAGATGAGAGACACCACTTTTGCAAATGCGGATGGTTGAAAATTCACACCGCCAAAACCAATCCAGCGACTCGCACCTTTTACGGTAACGCCAATGCCGGGAATAAAGCATAAAATCAGGCCAATTCCAACAAGAGCATAGAAGAGCATATGATTGTGTCGTATCTGTCGAATCGGAGTAAAGGCGGTTCCGATACACAGAACCAAGCCTACGAAGAGTGCAAAACATTGTCGTGTGAGGTATTTAAATTCTGCACCAGGAGCACTGGATGCCATTACGGCACTGGAAGAGAAGACCATGAGTAGGCCGAGCATGAGCATCGAAATCACGACGAGTATAAGCCAGGTGTCGATGTGTCGATTCATTGGATACCTCCTAAGAGAAAGGATTTAAAAAACGCTCCGCGTTCTTCAAAATTTTGGAATTCGTCAAAGCTGGCACAAGCGGGCGATAAAAGGATGGTATCTCCTCTTTGGCATATCTCTTTACCGTGTTGAATCGCCTCTTTCAATGTTTTGCGAGAGGAAAGCGACGGGAAAGTTGATAGTTGGGCTTGAATTTCAGTACGGGAAGCACCAAAGCAAATAAGATGTCGAACCTTTTCTGCCATTTGCGGTAGAAGCTGTGCATAATTGGCTCCTTTCTTTCCCGCACCGCCCAGTAAGAGAATTTGAGAAGGAGGAGCTCCTTGAATTCCGGCGAGGGTTGCTTCGACGTTGGTCGCTTTGGAGTCGTTAATCCATGAAACACCCTCTTGTTCCAAAACCAGTTCAAGTCGGTGTTCCAGAGGGAGGAGGTTTTGGAGACGCAATTTTTGTATGTCGATGCGTAAAGCTGAGCACAGAAGTGCGGCTGCTGCTATATTTTCACGGTTATGGTGCCCAAAGAGACGCATATCTTGAAAGGAGAGAACGCCATCAGAGGGGGTTCCGGATAATATCAATGCTTCTGTATCGTACTTCGCTCCCGGAAAAGCACCGAGCGACAGAGAATTGGTGTCGGCATGGGGCTGTAGATGGGGCTGATTGTGGGGGGAGATCGCGAAGTCTTTCCCGTTTTGTTGGGCAAAGATACGGCGCTTATGTTCCGCATAGTTATCCATCGTTTTGTGGCGAGCGAGGTGATCCGGCGTGAGGTTGAGTAAAACGGCCGCCTTTGGATGGAACGTTCCGGGTAATTCGAGTTGGTAGGAGGATACCTCCACCACGGCCACATCGTAGGATTGATCGCTCAGAGCCAACAAAGAGAGAGCAGAACCAAAATTACCCCCGATAAAAGGGGTGTATCCGACTTGCTCTAAGAACTGCTTGGTGTACCACGCCGTTGAGGATTTCCCATTTGTACCGGTAATGGCTAGGATCGGTAGATCTATGAACGAGGCGGCAAAACCGAGTTCTCCAATGAAAGAGACCCCGTGTTCTTTGGCGCGATTAAAGAGCGGATTGTCAAAGGGCACACCGGGAGAGAGAATAATTAGATCTTGTTCGCACAAGATTTCTGAGGGATCGGTTCCGTACAGAGAACGACATCCCTTCGGTGTCGTCGAGTTGGGGTTTCGATCGATACACAATACGTGTGCGCCTTCCCTTTTGGCGAGCTCGGCCGCGGCTATACCGGAGCGTCCCATGCCCACGACGGCGATTTTTTGATCTTTATGGTGCATGGGAAGCCTCGAGGACTTGAAGAAGATTTTCCATGCGAGAACCTCGGCTTCCTTTCAGCAGAAGAATGTCTTTTTCGCGAATGGACGCTTTGATCTTATGACCGAGTTCGGTTGCGTCATCGGCGATTAAAAACCGAGAGTCTTGGATCAGGTGAGCCGCTTTGGTAAAGATCGGGCCGCATACACCGATGAGATCCAACTCTAAGCTCAGGGCATATTGAATAATTTCAAGATGCTCTTGTACTTCTTCGTCTCCCAGTTCGAGCATGTCGCCCAAACAGGCGATTCTTCTTTGGGGTTGAAGTTGTGCCAGCGTACGCAAAGAGGCCTTCATACTCAAAGGGTTGGCATTGTAAGCGTCGTTGAGCAGACGAATTCCCTTGGGGCCGGCTTCTACCCGTAAACGAGCACCGACAGGTTTATACCGACTCATGCCGACAGACATTTTTTCGCTGGGAACATCGAGTAAGAATCCGACGGCAACCGCTGCAGTGGCATTGAGGGCAAGATGCTCTCCGGGGCTTTGGATTGTAGATAAGACTTGACCTTTGGGTGTCTGTATTCGGAAGGTCGTGCTGAGTTCTTTCGCGGAAATATCGGTTTCTAAAAGCTGAACGATGCTATCGGTGCGCCGTCCAAATCGAAGTGTTTTTACACCGGCCGGAAGGGGAAGAGAGCATATGTGCTTGTCATCGCTGTTGATTAGACAAATGTCGCTGGGGTTCGCCCCGTCAAAGAGTTCCCCTTTGGCTTTGGCTACCCCTTCAATAGACCCTAAACCTTCTAAGTGAGCGGCTCCGACATTGGTGATAAGGCGGATGTGCGGCTTGGCGATCTCTTGAAGGAGAGCGATTTCACCTGCGTGGTTCATTCCGAGTTCCAACACCCAGAAGTCTTCGTTTCCTTCGGCTCCTAAGATGGTAAGAGGAAGTCCAATATGATTATTAAAGTTGCCTTGGGTTGCTAAAACCCGTCCCTTTTCTTGTAAAACGGCTTGAACCAAAGCTCTTGTCGTCGTCTTACCAGCAGATCCAGTAATAGCGATGACTGTACCTTCGTAACGGTTGCGTGCATATCGCGCGATGTCTTGTAAAGCGACAAGGGTATCGCTGACTTTGAGAAAGCCGATATCCCAATCTTTTGGAACGTAATTGGCGATCACACCCGCGCAGCCCATCTCTTTGGCTTTGTTTAAAAAGTGGTGTGCATCAAAACGTTCGCCGACGAGTGCGAGGAACCAGTCTCCTTTCTGAATTTTGCGCGTATCCGTGCATATGGAACCAGCAATGGCATTTTGTATGAGGGTACCGCCTGTCGCGGCTTGTAGTTGTTCACCGTTAAAGAGCATGGTTATATCGATCCGGCGTTTGAAGAGGAGGGAGGAGGGGCGTAACGAGTCGCGACGATGCGATCGTCGAAGGCATGTTTAATGCCGTTTATTTCTTGGTAGGTTTCGTGTCCTTTACCCGCGATGAGAACGATGTCGTTCGTCGAGGCAATTTGGATGGCTTTTTGAATTGCTTCTTCGCGATTCACGATGCAAAGGGGGTTCGACATCCCCTGTTTGATCTCTTCGATAATGGAGAGCGGATCTTCGCTGCGCGGATTGTCCGAGGTCACGATGGGGAAGTCGCTTTGTTTTTCCGCGATTTCCCCCATGATTTTTCGTTTGCCGGGATCTCGATCTCCACCGCATCCAAAGACAACGATGAGTTTTCCGGCGCACAATTCTCGGAGTGTGAGCAGTGCATGCCTCAAGGCATCTGGCGTATGGGCATAGTCTACGAAGATGGGAATTGCTGAAGGCACCCGCTCCAAACGACCCGGTACCGGCGGGGTATGAGAGAGAGCCTCTTGAATCTGCTGTATGGAGAGACCAAAACCGAGCGCACATCCGATGGCACATAAAATATTTTCGACATTGTGGCGTCCGATGAGTGGAGAAGAGAGAGAAAAAGAACTTTTGGGGCTTTGAATTTCACAGCGAAGTCCCGCCAAGGTTTGCCGAATGTTCGATGCAAACAGATCGCTGGGCTGTGTCGCTGAAAAATTCCACCTTTCTCCTTGCGAGACCGGGGTCTGAACAACGGCCGAGTCGTCTGCATTGAGAATGGACAAGGATCGATCACATAGGAGATCAGAAAAAAGTCGCCTCTTGGATGCGAGATAATCATCCATCGTATTGTGAAAGTCGAGATGGTCTCTTGAAAAATTGGTAAAAACTGCCGCTGAAAATTGGATACCGTCTACGCGAAACCACGCCAAACCAATTGAAGAAACCTCCATAATTACGGTTTGGCATCCTTTTTGTTCCCAATCGTGAAACAAGGACTGTAGAGTGGAGGATTCCGGAGTGGTTCGGCCGTCTTGGGTGGATACATCTCGTCCTTGAAAGCGATGTCCGATGGTTCCAATTACCGCGACGGGCACGCGATGGTAAAGCATGAGATGCTCTAAAATCCAGGCTGTTGTGCTTTTTCCGTTTGTTCCGGTGAGCCCAATGACGTACATCTTTTGAGATGGGTGTTCGTAGAGCGTTGCCGCCGCTTGTGCAAGCGCCTGACGCGCATTGGGAACATAGATAACCGTGACTCCTTTTCGAACCTCTACCGGAGCATCGGCGATGACGGCTGCGACGTTGAGTTGTGGGGTAAACTTGCGTCCATCTACTCTTTCACCGCGAATGGCAACAAATATGTCCTTCGTACCTGCTTTCCGAGAGTCGTGGGTAATGGAGCAGATATCGCGGTTTGTATCGCCAAGGACCGATTCAATGGGGAGCGTTTCGATTATTCTTTGAAGTAGCATAAAAGGGTAGGGCGGAACGAGGGGGGCATCGTGGCGGGAACCACATGGAGGGTAGGTTCGTTGCTGTTTCCGATCATCATAGGCTCAATCCAAGAGATTTGGGGCCACATGACACCTTTTGTACATGGCAGATTAAAATGCTCCACTCGTTCCGAGTTTGTCTGGCGGGTTTTAAAGAAAGGATTCATTGGAGCTTCAGCTCCACGGTTTCTTGTGGTTCTATCAAAGAGCCGGGTTGCGGTTGTTGAGTTATGACTCGTCCATGACCTTGTAAGCGAATGTCTAAGTTGGCGGAACCCAGAACTTGAATCGCATCTCTCATGGATAATCCAATTAAATTAGGTGTCGCAAATTCTTTATTGCTCCTCCATTGTATTTCCGGCATTTCAGAGAGATTTTGGACGATTTCTTCTGTTTTATTTTGTGATTCTTCCAAAAGATTGGGGTCGGGAGAGATCCCCAATCTACGCATTGAGGCGAGTGCGATTTCAGAAAAAGCCGGTCCTGCGACTGCACTGCCAAATGTTTGGCCGACCGTTGGAGTGTCAACAGTAACGGCGATGACGATCTCTGGTGCATCCGATGGAATGATGCCGATAAAGCTTCCGATGCGATCGGTTGTAGAATATATGTTTTTGAACACGTTGGGCGCGACTTCCGTTTTGACGATCTTCTTTGCTGTTCCGGTTTTGCCCGCAAAGCGGTACCCGGGAACCTTGATAGAGCGTCCTGTACCATCAGATACAACCCGTTCCATCATACGGATCACAGCGTTGGCATTCTTTTTGGACAGGACGGAATGCGTCACTTCGGGTTGGTTGCGCTCCACAACTTCCATATTGGCATTTAATTTTTCCTTTACGAGAATCGGTTTCATTCTCTTGCCGCCGTTTCCGAGCGTTGCATATGCAGAGGCGAGTTGCAGCATCGTTGTGCTCAGTCCATATCCGTATGACGTGGTCATGAGTTCGATGGGCTTAATGGTTTTGGGATTTCTCAATACACCTCTCGGAGAAGAAGGAAAACGAATTTCGGATCGTTTCCCAAAACCAAAGTCTTGCAAGTAGCCCAAAACGCGCTCTGCTCCCAACTGAAGAGACACCTTCGATATGCCGATATTCGAAGAATGTTGAATGACTTCTGTGAGCGAGATGATCTTGCTTTTATGTTCATCGGTAATGCGACCGCCTGGACTGGCCCATACACCATTTTCACAATCGATTAGAGTAGACGGACTGTACTCTTTTTCCTGAAGAGCGATGCCGGCAACGAGTGGTTTGATAACCGAACCGGGTTCGTAGGTTGCGTTCGCTGCATAATTCTGTAGAAAGTCGATATCGAGTTGGGAGCGGTCATTCAGATTGATCGTCGGTTGATTGGATATCGCTAAAATCTCTCCTTTTTTGATGTTCATGACAACGGCAAAGGCGGATTTTGCCTTGGTTCTTTCCAGTGTCTTTTTGATGGCCACGTCCGTTGCGTGCTGAATGCCGCGATCCAGCGTCAATACGATGCTGTTTCCATCTTGGGCTTGCGGCATACCTTGCTGGTGTAGGGGGCGATATACTTTGTTGTTTTGTCGGTCGCGAATCGAAACAATACGAAATTTTTCACCTCGCAGTGTGGAGTCGTAGGAGAGTTCCAGGCCACCGGCACCTTCTCCTTCTCTGTTCGTCCAACCCAGTATGGGAGCGCCGTCATCTCGATTTGGGTAGAACCGATAGGACGTTTCTTCAAAAGAAATAGCATTGTAAGTGTTTGTAAAGTCGCGATCTTTGCTTTTAAGATGTTCTTTTCTCAATTCCTGTAGACGATTTTGAATTCTTTCCACGTCTGCAGGATCGAGTCGTATGGGGGCGGTATGGTCTTTTTTTCGGACGGAAAGCCATCGACGATTCTTACGGCTAAGAATCCGATTTTGCAGACGACTGGCATCTATTTCCAACTCTTCGTCGAGTATAGAGACGACTTTTTGAATGTCTTGGGCGCGGATGCGAGACGGATCCAAAACCAAATTCCACAGATTCACACTGGTAGCCAAGAGTTCGTGGTTGCGATCGAGGATGTTACCGCGCCGTCCTTGTATCTCTTCGTAAAATTCAAACTGTCGTTGGGCTTGGTTTTCGATTCTTTTGTCGGGAATCAGCATGATGAATCCCGCTCGGCCCATCAGTAAGATTAAAAACGCAAGCGTAAGGGCTGCAATTCCGTTCATTCGACTTGCAATCATCGGACGAACCTGTTGGTCGCTCAGACGGTTCTCATCCTTGGGAATGTGGAGGAGGTTTTGAACGAATTCGGTCCAATCGACGGAAGGATCCTTTTTCTTCGTACGAATTCTATTTCGCGCTTTTTTCGGCATAGAATCCTCTTAATTATGGTCTTGCTTTTTAGAGACGTCTATTACGGTAACATTGGGATCCAATCCGAGTTGATTGATCTGTTGTTCGATGGCGGCCGGTGACAGAAGCAAGTTGAGTTCGAGTTCCAGTCTTTGATGCTCGCGCAAGGCTTCTTCGTATGTGTTTTGGGCTTTACCCAATTCCATTCGGGTTTTGCTGAGTTGCAGTCTGGACCACAAGAGGACGATGAGGCAGACGATGAGGATAAACAATGCGACCATATATCGCTTGAGACTACTGAGTTCAATTCCTTCGATACTCGTAAGTGTCTGGACGATCTTGGTTTGCGTCGTATTTTCTGATAATGTGCTTTCTTTCATGGGGATGTACAGGCGGGGAGTTTTTCTATAACACGGAGTCGGGCAGAGCGGGCTCTTGGATTGGTAGGATTATGCTCTTTTCCGGAAATTCCTTTCCGAAAAAGAAGTTTGGCTTTGGGCGCTTCGATCGGATGACCATATGCATCTTTGGGAGATGTTTTTCCAGTAACATGTCTGAAAAAGTTTTTGACGATTCGATCTTCGAGAGAATGGAAACTGATAACAGCCAAGCGACCGGAGGGATGGAGAAGGTGAAGAGCAAGGGGCAAAGCGGTCTCGATTTGCTCGAGTTCTCGATTGACAGCAATGCGCAGCGCTTGAAAACTGCGGGTAGCGGGATCTGTTCGGCTGTTTTTATATCCGGATGCTTTTCGGATACAGTGAGCCAGTTCGAGCGTGCGCTCGAAGGGACGCTGCCGAACGATGGCCCGTGCAATTCTTCGGGAACGGTGTTCTTCACCGTATCGGTACAGTATATTCGCCAATTCTTCTTCGCTGCTCTGATCGATCAGTTCGGCAGCGGATACTCCTTCAGATGGATTCATTCTCATATCGAGGGGACCGTCTTTTTGAAAAGAGAATCCGCGATCTGCTCGATCGAGTTGGGGGGAGCTTACGCCGAGGTCGAAAAGGATACCATCGATTTGATTTTTTATATCGGTCAGATGTTCGGCGAAAGAGCCGTGTAGGAGCTGGAAGCGTCCTTTGTATGGAGAGAGTCGCTCGGTAGAAGCTTGAATTGCTTGGAGGTCGCGATCGATTCCGATTACCTTAACGGTTGATTCGGCTTTGAGAATCGCTTCACTGTGTCCGCCACCCCCTAGCGTGGCATCGATATAGGTTCCGTTTGGACGCAGGTTCAGCGCTTGAACGCTTTGTTCCAAGAGAACGGATTGGTGTTGAAATAGAAGACTCATGAATCCAGATATATAATATTGACACGTCAAATATTTATACCAAATAATTTCCACATTTGGCGGAAAAAAATACTTTTATTGTGGAAATTTTTCTTTTGCTTTTACGCGTGTGAAATCAAATGTCGCATTGTAAATGCACAGAACTGGATAGGAGCGATAAAAATTTGCCTCTTTACAGTATCGTCTCTATCACGATACTACTCTAAAGAGATCTTTTAGGATACATAAGAACCACAATCAAAAGAGGAAAAAATGGGTGAAGGGCCGATTAAAGTAATATCCACCAATCGCAAGGCGCGTTTTAATTACGAGATAGAAGAACGTCTCGAAGTTGGTATTGTTTTAACCGGTTCAGAAGTCAAGGTTCTACGAAGCGGAAAAGCCGAAATCGGAGAGGCATTCGTTCAGTTTAAAAATGCGGAAGCATGGCTTTTTGAGGCACATATTCCCATCTATCCACAAGCAGGACCTGCCAATCACATGCCGGAGCGAGCACGAAAACTTTTGATGCACGCAAAAGAAATCGAAAAATGGTCTCGCAAAAGTGCAGATCGTGGTTACTCCATTGTTCCACTTCGAATGTATTTTAAAGGTTCTCTTGTTAAGGTAGAAATAGGTCTTGGTCGAGGTCGAAAAAATTATGATAAACGACAACATCTTAAAGAAAAATCAGATAAAATGGCTATGCAGCGGGCTATGTCTCGGCGTCGCTAGTTTAATCCCTAACGTTGCGTATGCGGCAGATGGTGAGACATCGGTTGTCTCCGTAATGGCTCCCATCTTTGTAGGGTGGGTCTTAGCGATTGGTCTATCGATTAAACGCTCTAAACTTGGGCTGCTAACGTCTGCTTTAGGCGGACTCATTATTTCCGGGTACTTGGGAAAACAGCATATCGATCAATCCGGTACCTCGGCTTGTTCGGTAAACGAACGCTTTGATTGTGCGGCTGTCAATCTTTCTCGTTACGGTACGCTCGATGGTCATCTCGAATTTTTACCATCGATACCCCTCTCCTTTTTGGGGTTTGCATTTTACGCCGCCGTACTCGCTTTGGCTATCGTCAGTTTGAGCGATGATTCGAATCAGGAAGAGAAGTCCTTCGAGAAAGGAGGGACACTCATCGTATGGTTTGGCGGACTCTCCATTTTGCTATCGATATATCTCGCTTATATTTCCAGTGTAAAACTCAACAAGTGGTGTCTGTACTGCATTGGTATGTATGGGTTTAACGCTACGATTTTTCTCTCCGGATTCTTGTGGAGCCGCAGCAGTCAAACTGATAAAACACTATTCGAAGACTCTTCCATAAAGGTTTTTACCGGCATTTTGGTTGCCATGACGATTGTGAGCCTGATCGCGAGCCCCAAAGGCAAGACTACCAAAAGCACAAAAGCACCTGGAGAAGCCACAGGCTCTTGGGAAATTGAAAAGCTCTCTACCAGTATGACGTTAGACGGCAGCGAGCCGGTGTACGGCTCACCATCTGCACCGTACACGGTGGTAGAATTTGCTGATTTTCAGTGTCCTCACTGTGCTCTGACCACACCGGAAGTAAAGAAGGTAATCTCTCGCCACAAAGGCGTTGCGAAGCTTGTATATAAGCACTATCCGCTCAGTAGCATTTGTAACCCTAACATCTCGGGTCTCTTTCATGAAAATGCTTGTATCGCCGCTTATGCAGCAGATTGTGCGCAAGAGCAAGGCAAGTTTTGGGACATGACCAAGTTGATCTTTAAAAATCAAGATTACTTGTCAGAACGCGATCTTGAATTCATTGCCCAACAGATCAAACTCGATTTGGATTCCTATCAAACGTGCCTACAAAAATCAGAGATTAAAGAAGGCATCGAATCCGATATCAAAGCTGCGGACGGCATTGGGGTTGAGGGTACACCGGCGCTCTTCTTACACGATGGAGACGTGTGGTGGAAGGTTCTCGAGCAAGCAGAAGGTCTCGAAGCGACGCTGATCATGCTCTCAGAGGGCAAAACCCCTCCAGGAGCGAAGAAAAAAGAGGCCCCTTCTGTGCCAAAGCCCACAGAATCTGAAAAGCCCGCAGAGAATTAGCGATGTCGGATTGCTGGCACGAACTGCGATGGATCGTTCCGGTTAAGCTTACCGAAATTCTCGGTGCAGAGCTCTCTGACATGGGTGCCGTTGGTATTCAAGAAGAATATCTACCCGGAGAGGAACCGGAACCTCTACAGCCTTGGGAGCAAGATCGTATCATTGAAGAGCGTCCGTTACGTCTGCTCAAAGTATGGTTCCCGGTTGAAATTGAAAAAGAGAATCTTTTGTCTTCTCTGATCGAGCGGTATCCATCGACGGGTACGCATTCTTGGTCTCAAATCAACATTGATGACTGGGACTCCGACTGGAAGCGTCACTTTCACCGATTGATCTTTTCGGACGCGTTGGTCATATCTCCTCCTTGGGAAGCAAAGGAGGGTGATTTGGTATTGGAACCAGGTTTGGCCTTTGGTACCGGTGACCATCCGACGACGCGATCCTGCCTCGAGGCAATATCGTTGTGGGCGAAGGAAGGGGGTTCGTGCTTGGATGTAGGATGTGGTTCTGGAATCTTGTCGCTGGCCGCAGCCAAACTCGGGATGAGTGCGATTGGTATCGATACCGACCCAGACGCGATTCATTCGTCCTTGGAGAACGCTCGCATGAATGGCTTAAGCATTCGCTTTGAAACGACTCCCGTTGCAGAGCTTGGCGGTATGTACGATATCGTCGTTGCCAACTTATATGCAGAAGTCTTGGTCGAACTGGCGCCGTTTATTTTACCCATGGTAAAGGAAAAGATTGCGCTGGCGGGTATCCTGTCCGATCGAGCTCATTTGGTTCGCAGCGCCTTTGAACCTTTGACGCTCATACGGGAACAAAAAGATGGAGACTGGATTTCCCTTTGGTATTGCGCATGAGACGATTTTTTGTTGAAACGTTGCCAACGGCCGCTTCTCCGATGTGTCGCTTGTCCAAGTCTGAGACCCATCATCTCTTTCGGGTTGTCAAAATTGCCCAAGGAGAAGAAGTGGAACTCTTTGATGGCATGGGTGGAGGATGTATTGCTGTTTTGCACCATACGCGGGGCGAAGAAGCACTTTTAGAGTGGGTTCGGGGGTCTCAGGAGACGATGGAGCCAACGCTTTGGTTATACTTATCTTTGCTGAAACAACAGGCTTGGTCTACGGCTTTGAGAATGGTGGTCGAGGCTGGGGTTTCCGATATTGTACCGGTATGCACCGCTCACTCAATCGCGAAGCATGAAAAAAGAGAGCGTTGGGAGAAGATTATTTTCGCTGCAACAAAGCAAAGCGGTCGAAAGAGCATTCCAAACCTACACCGCATGTGTGTACCTCAACAAGTGTACACCGCTCATTCACAAAAAGTACGATACATCCTCTCTCCCACAGTAACGGAACAGTCCTCATCAAAACCGGATGATGTCGCACTGTGGATCGGTCCAGAGGGCGGCTTTTCTTCGCAAGAATTCCAAGCCGCTCGGGATGGTGGATGGATACCGATGGGGCTTGGACGCAACACATTGCGAGCCGATACCGCTGCAATAGTCGCTGTGTCACATTTTTTGTGCAGTTAGCGTTGTCTTCTTCGACGATAGAAGCCAGCCAAGGGAAGAAGAACGAGTGCCGTTGCCGCTCCGCTGCTTCCGCAGCCAGAGTTGTTTACGACCAGCTCTGTGATCGTCTGCTCTACGGGATCGGAATAAACAGAGATTTCGTCGAAAACCCAATCTTGGTTTCCATTGCTATCGGTTACGATGACATATACACTAAAAATTTCACCGTCGCCGCTGGTTGAGAGACTGTCGGGAGCCGTCCAAGTAATGGTTTGTGCCGTCGGGGAGGATATAGCAGTGTGCCCAAGAAGATTCATCTTGCTGTCTTCTTCCCATTGAAACGCGAGTTCGGAGTTGTCGGCTTCGTAGACAAAAATCGTCATCGTCGTGGTTTCGCCGACGGAGATTGCTCTTTCTGACATTTGAATGCCACCGATGATAAACGGTTGTGTATCCAAGGAAACACAACCTTCCTGCTCATCTCGAAGAGAATTGCAGTTGTTGTCAATGTTGTCGCAGTATTCGATTGCAGCGGGATTAATGGTTGGGTCGGAGTCATTGCAATCGTTGTCTACCTCCGAAAAGCCATCGCCGTCATCGTCGAAGAGACTTGTTGTTTCGTCGATGGAACCATCGCAGTCATTGTCTCTTTGGTCGGGTAACTCCGGTGCGCCGGGATAGGTCGTTACGTCCGCATCATTGCAATCTCCCTCTGCTTCGGACACCGAGTCGCCATCATCGTCGTATATGTGTGTCTTTTCGTCGATAGCACCATCGCAGTCGTTATCTTTCCCGTCAGCAATTTCAGCAGCAAAGGGGTATACGGTCGGATCCTCTTCATCGCAGTCTTCGAATTCACTGTCTACAGACGATCCAAATCCATCCATATCTAAATCGGACGCGGGATTTTCAGAAGCCACCAGTACTGTCGTAGAGGCGAATGCCTGTTGTTCTGATTGATCGGTTACGGTGACCAAAAAGGTATCAATTCCTCGTGGTAAGTTGTCTATGGGAATTTCGAGTTGAACAAATCCACTCTCGTCCTCTGGGGAGCAGTCGTAAACACCCGAAAGCTGGCCCATGCTTTTTACCTTGCATACCAAAGAGTCGGCTGGTTGATTGGCATCGTAGAGACTGAGTTCGAATAGGAGAGGATCGATACTATCATGTCGGTATCCTGTGGCAGGAGAGACAATATTGACAACCGGTGGTGTATTGGTCGGGTCAATCCCAACGTTTCCTTTTAAACTGATTTCTAGCGTGTCCGTTTCTTGATCATTGGACGAGACGAATACGGTACATGTTGCTGCTTCTAAATCGACGGGCGAAAAGGTTGCCTGAAAGATGGTTCCTTCACCAGCAGGAATAATACGATCTGAGTCAAGGGAAGATATATCTAGGGAGAAAGCTTCGTCGCATCCTTCGTCTAGGGTTGGATTTTCTATGAGTAAATCACCGTCACCAACATTATTAATCATGATTTGCTGGGTGACAATCTCTCCACTCCAGTTGTGACCGAAGTCTAAAACCCGAGGGGTAACGACAACATTTCCGATCCCTTGGTTCGAGTAGCCGTGAAGCAGAAGGGTCTGTTTGAAGTTGCTTGGATCTCGATAAAAACGAGAGGACGAGATGGTTTCCTCTCCGAATTCTTTGGGTTCGATAAATGATTCTACGGAGATAGAGGCATAGGCATCGCCCATATCCAGTGGATTATAGGTCACTTGTGCAGCAATGCGACACCCGGGTGGAAGAATGGTATCTCCTTCTTCAATGTGATACTCGGTGTCGTCCGCGGTGCGTTCTTCGGGGCACTCGATGGTTAGAGGAGAGTACAGAATACTGAAATTGTTTTCAAAACCTTCCTCGGATAAACTGAGGGAGTGCAAACCCATTGGCAGTTCACCTTGATTTTCGATGTAAAAACTCTTGCTTAAGGTCGTTCCCCAAGCAATTTCACCGAAGTCTAGGTTTGTGGTCGAGAGATCCATTTGAGGCAGAACGGTCTCTAGATATTCTGGGGGTTGCTGACAAGCGATACTAAGCGGTATTAAAGGAAAAAAAGAACGCATATTTGGTCTCCAGTACTTTCTTCATTGTATCCATAAGAAATGGAATCTTGCAACAAGATAATTCAGATGATCGTTGTGATGTTTAAGCGGATTCCCAAAAACTTCGAAGCGGGAGAATTTTGGGCAGAATATAGAACGAAGCCGGCAAAGATCCACCGCATTCTCCGTCGAGCTCTATCTTTACGCATGCATTTTGCGTCGCAGACGCTTTTAGTAGCGGACTGCGCATATGTTTGGCCTGCTTGAGTTCATGAACGGTACCATCGTAAAGTTTACGAAGCTTGAACAGCTGCTCGATGGGACCGATTGGCGATAGCAAGGTGATATCGGCAAGGCCATCATCGATCTTTGAGTCTGGCCCAACGTTCATGCCACCGCCGCAAAATTTGCCGTTGGCAACAAAGCAACTCAATAATTCTCCGCTCCAATTATGGGTGGTATCGAGGTTTTTCCACTCGAGTTTGACAGGTTGTGGTTTATAGCTCAAAGAGGATTGCAAAGTAGCTTTGATAAAGGTGACTTTGCCGCCAAACATCTTTGAACTGTTGTTGCTGCGTTCGGCGACTTCACCATTTACGCCAAAACCGGCAACATTGATAAAGTAGCGCGTTTGATTTTTGGTAATACATTTTCCCACATCGATGATTCGACTTTTTCCAAACGCGGCAGCTTGGAGTGCCTGAATTGGATCGTTGGGAGTGGGTAGGCTCTTCATAAAGTCGCTGCCGGTACCAGCAGGGATGAGAGCAAGAGAGGTCTTGGGATTGATGGCCTTATCTTGATCGATCATTCCGTTGATAATCTCATGGCAGGTGCCATCGCCTCCAATAACGGCGATAAGGTCAAACCCTTCTTCACAAGCTTGTTTCGCTAAAGACTCGGCGTGACCGGCGGCTTGCGTCTTCCGTATATCCCAATGTTGAAAGTAATTTCCGACTTGCTCTTGTACTGTAGCGAGTTTGCTTTTTGCTGAGCCAGATCCGGCTTTGGGATTGACGATCAGACAGATGCGTTCTGATGTATTGATATTCATGATTCAAGGGGGGGTGGTTTCAATACCTATTATTATTTTTGAAGCCATTTGACCAACAAGAAGCAAAAAAGCAAGAAAAGCACCAATTTACTTGGTGCTTTTTGTAAGGGGAAGGGATTCCCTCTTGTGTTTTGTCTCCGCTGCCTTCAATTGCAAAATACATACCGAAGGTCATATATCGTTGATTGGGTTGGTTTTAGCGCGTTTCTTAGGAGAACGTATGGAAGCAACGTTACCGTTGTGGGGTCGAATTGCGACATCTGTGTCAATTACAGCTTTTGAATCTCGTTATGAAGGACGTCAGCGATCGCCCAAGGTCTTTCTATGGGATGTAAGAATTTCCCGCCGGGGATATCAATTCTTTTGAGGTTTGGTATTTTGTTTTGTAGTTTTGAAGCTACTTTTGAAGGGTACAGAAGATCTTCATCTCCCCAAATGGCGAGGTGATTCGCGGCTTGGCTCTGAAAACCTTTCTCTAGGTTCATTATATGCTTAATTCCTTTAATATAATGCGATCGAGTTGTTGCATCTTGCAGTCCACTGCAAAGTGCGACAACAGTGTCACGCTCCATGACATAGGGATTTACAACCAATCTTCTCAGACCGAGAGAAGAATGTAGATAGCGATGGGCGATCTTGGGATGAAGATAGATCTTTTGTAAAAAAGAAGGCAATCGCACAAAGGAACGCGTCACAATATCCAGCGAGTCTATCGGCCCGTTGCTGAAGGCGATCAACTGGGCGGGGCTTTGGGAAGAGAATTGCATTAATACTGGATTCGCAAGTCCATGAGACAAACATACATCCTCAGATTGGATGTTTTCGTGCATAAACTTAAGTTCTTCTTCGAGTGAACCCGTTCTTTCAAAGAGTGAAATGATTTCGATTTGATAGCCGAGTTGGGATAATCGTTTTGCACAGTCTTCCCACAGCTTTTTTCCAAATGGTGGCCCGGTCAGGAGATGGATTTTCATCTTTTTTATTTGCCTCGCATTACATCCCTTTGTGCATAACCGATTCTAATCCTAAACATGGATGGAAGAGTAGAAAAAGAGTGGATCCATTTTTGCTTGGAAATGGATCTGGGAAAAGGATCCACTCTTAGATTTGTTTATTAAGCCCTGTACAGGGCATGATAAATCTTTTGAAAGACGTGTGGGTTTCTTCCTAGGAAATCGATACAATCGGTTTCGGTAAGACCCAAGAAGTGTGTATCAAAAACAAAGGTATTATTGAATGGGCGAATGAGCGATTCATGTAGAGCGCTCCGAAACAACCATCGATCTTCTTTCTCCCTCGCATTTGATATCGTCCAGCGTTGCTGGTTTTGGGCTACACGGAGCGCATTGGCTTCCATTTGTAGCCTGGTGGAACATCGGATGATTCTTTGGGGCGTAATGTTTCCCTTTGCGTGTAGGAGGAGTAGGCAGATTCTGTTTCGAACGACCAATTCTCGCAAAACGCTGTAAAGGGGTGGGATTTCTCGTTCAATCAATGGATCCAAGGAATCAATTACAACGAGTCTTAAGGGTAGATGGGTACAGGTTGCTCGAACCAAGGAGATGATCTGTTCGGCTGATCGAACATGGGAAACCAATGCGGAAGATGTACATTTTTGTATCTCTCTCGAACGGTAGCCCAATTGATGATTGGTGTCGAGATAGAGACTCGGGAACCCCATCATATCATTGCTCAATGTTGCGCGAAGAGCCAAGTCGGTTTTTCCAACATGATCTTTTCCGGTCACTTCCACCAGGTCTCCTGTGGGATAACCGCCTATTGTTTGATCTATATGTAGAAATCCTGAAGGTAAGGAGGCCTTGAAGGGTTTGGATTTGAACATTATCTTTGGTACTCGCATCGAACTCTCTCAAAAAAAATCCAGTAAGAAAAACCAGCGCGCGTAATGTTATCCATCGGAATGATCAGCGATTGACCCCAACGATTTAATAAGGATGGGTTCTCGTACCGTGCTCGAAATACACCGATGGGAGAGGGGAGCAGATGCATTTGAAGATGGCATCCCTCTTGTATCTCAAATGGAAACTCTTCGTATTGAACAGCTGTAAGCGCTTCGTTGGGCCACTCCAAAACAGCATAGTTTCCTTCCAAACGATCTACGTGTATGGATATGGTTGCTCCCAGGGGTAAAATCCAGTAACTCATACGTTTTCCTTCCGTTGTGTTCGATAGGCTATGGCTTCTAAGAGGTGTACGTCGTGTGTCTTGGGTTTCCCTTCCAAATCCGCTATGGTTCGTGCAACCTTGAGCAGGCGCGACCATGAGCGAGAAGAAAGAGTGTGTTTGCGAAAACTCTCTTTTAGCAAAGAGGTGGCCGCGCTCGTTAGTCGGATGTACTGTTTGAGAAGAAGACCATCAAGTTGAGCGTTGCTTCGGATCTCGGTGTCTCGATATCGCCTTTCTTGACGCTCTCTCGCTTCTTGCACC
>JAYYRF010000106.1:0-2771 GCA_036127535.1 Myxococcota bacterium
GAGCGCGCAGGTGAGCTCGCTTTTCGGTGACGATGGGGAATTGTTCCTGAATCCGAGTACTCTGCCCATTTGGTGCGATGAAATGAATTAATCGCCCGCTCCGACGGCCGGTGCAGAAGGCGGGGTAAAATCGCTGGTCCAGAGCGCCGCTCCTTTTACGATTCGCAACTCATCGATATAACCGAGAAACCAATCTCCGGTTGTTCCACGTTGCCCGACACGCAAAATGTTTGACGTATCATCGATGGATATCGTTGTCGTCGAACTGGAGACGGTTACACCGTTCATGTAAGATGTAAAGGTACCGTTGTATCTCACTACAGCGATGTGAACCCAGGTTTGGGTTGGATAAGACGAGCCAATTCCGTAAGAATGCCGAAGAACAAAGGTGCTGTTTACTTTGAATTGCAGTCCATAACGTCCTGAATTTCCATTGAGGTCGAGATCCAAAAGCCAACCGTCGTCAGCCGTAACGTCATTTTGAGTGGTTGCGACACCCATGTCCTTGTGGGTTCCTATCCAAACCCAGGTATCGATCGTGAAATCGTCCAGTCCAAAAGACCAGTCCACATCTTCTACCTCCAAGCGGTCATCGCTTCCGTCGAAGTAGGTGCTCGAACCTCCGAATACGCTTTGTCCTGTACTTTGGGAGACCCCGCCGGCAGGGTTGATCGCCCAATCATTTCCAGAGCTGTCGTAAAAAGCGCCGCTGGTCCCATCCATATGGAGAAGAAGGTCAATGGTCTCGTCGATGGTCGTTGGATCGCAATCGTTATCAACCCCGTCATAGCCGGTTTCGCTTTCTCCCGGACTGATGCTTGCATCATCGTCGTCACAGTCCCCTCCAACGAGAACGGTATCGTTGGGCATCGTGCAGTCGGTTTCTAAGGTGGCATCGTCTCCATAGCCATCGCCGTCTGCGTCGGTGTAGTAGCTGACGGCTCCAATGGGATCGCCTTCATCGATATCGCCGTCGCAGTTGTTGTCGGTTTCATCGCATATTTCTACCATCGCGGGATGTATAAACGGGTCACCGTCATCACAATCACCCCCTTGCAGCACACTTCCCGTTGGTACGGTGCAGTGGGTTGTCATCGTATTGCTGTCGCCGAACCCGTCCTCGTCCGCATCGGTGTAGTACGTCATCTCTCCATAAGAACCGCTTTCGTCTATATCGCCATCGCAGTCGTTGTCGATTTCGTCGCATACCTCTGGTGCGCTTGGATGGGGGTAGGTTTCGGTATCGTCGCAATCTTCTCCTTGGGTGATGTAGCCCTCGGGGGCTTCGCACGCTTCTTGGGTTTGCTCCTCGTCACCGAATCCGTCGGTATCGAAGTCGCGGTAGTAGGTCAGCAGAACGCCTTCATCGACGTCCCCGTTGCAGTTGTTGTCAATGCCGTCGCAAATTTCGGGTAGAAGAGGTGAGATGGTGGGGTCGTTGTCGTCGCAGTCTCCGGATACAGAAGAAATCCCAAAGGTTGGCTCGCAGCCCAAAATGGTGTTGTTTTCGTCTCCGACACCATCTTGGTCGGCATCGATATACAGTGTGATTTCCAAATCTTCGTCGATCTCCCCGTCGCAATTGTTATCGACGCCATCGCATATCTCGTCTGCTTCGGGATATGCTGCTTCCTCCCCGTCGTCACAATCGGTTCCCTCTGCGACAAAGCCTTCACTCGCTTCACAGGCTTCTGTGAAAAGGTTGGGGTTGCCGAACCCATCGCCGTCGGAGTCCGCATAGAAGAGGCTCTTTACATCTTCATCGATTTGACCATCGCAATTGTTGTCGACGCCATCGCAGATTTCTTCCGCGCTCGGTGAAATGGTGGGGTCGTTATCGTCGCAGTCGACCGCTTCGCTGTGACCATCTGCATCGTTGTCTACCGCGACCGATTCTTCTGTGTCTTTGGTCGATGAATTGCTACAGGCAATAAGGAGAAAGGAAAGGGATATCAGTCTCATCGTGCACTCCGGTATGAAAGGTTGGGCTTGTCATAACGTAACATCCCAACGCGTTCCCATCGTCTTTGTTTTCGGTTTAATGCTGTATTTGCGAGACTCGTGGTTGAAGAATCCCTCATTCTTCTTTGGTTACCGCCATACCAAAGGCTATGGTGGCTAGCAAATCGGATGGTAGCACCTCTTCCCAAAGGGTTTGTTTTGGGTTTGTTGGCCAGGTAATCGCGATTAATCCAACGAACAATAGCGTGAAGCAGTTATACTAAGACCATTCAACGGAGAATAATATGATATGGGCTTTGATTGTCGGTTGTTTTGCCGAGTTTCCCACACGTGATTTTCCCCCGTCTTTGCTGATTGAGCAGCCTCCAGAAGAGTATCGAAGCACAGATGGCGCCGTATACAATGAGAACACCGCCATTCCGTTTGTGCTTCAGATCATCGACAATGACAGCAACGCACAGGATCTGTATGTGCGCGTTCAGAGCGATATAAACGACATGCTTTTTGAGGGCATGCCCGATTCAGACGGTATGGTTTCCATCATCGATTCGAGTTTGGAGCCGGGTACACATCAGATAACGATCAACGTTGCCGACGAAGAAAATCTAATCTCCAGCGAGTTTCCGCTGGTGATCAACGGTTTACCATCCATACCCGAACTGGAAATTCTTCCACAGAATCCGACAACCGAAGACCACTTAACCGCAGATGTCATCTTGATAGAGGATCCGGAAGGAGACGAGGTCACCTTGGATTTCGTTTGGTCTCTCAACGGGGTGGAGCAAGAGGTTACAGAATCGGCTCTCAAC
>JAYYRF010000107.1:0-11429 GCA_036127535.1 Myxococcota bacterium
CGGTAAAGGGCCTCTCTCGCCAGTGATGGAGAAGAGCCCTACCGATCAATCCGCCTCCTCCTGTGATCCAAACTTCACTCACGACGCTTATTCATCATTTTCCGGAGACGATTCGGCTTCGTCACTCGTCGCCCCTGGATAGTCCAATTGACCTTGTACATTGTCTCCATAACAGCGCAATTCTCCTTCGACCGTGATACCACAAGTGTGAAAGCCCCCCAAAGCAAGAGATAGAAACTTGTCTCCAATCAATCCACCAGACAAATCGTAACTCTCTCCTCCCCAACACAGAGCTTGGTCTGCGGGATTCAAGATACAACTGTGGTAGTTACCCGTCCACAATGCCATGGCCGTGATATTGGGGATGTCCAGTGAACCGTCGTGGTTTTCCCCCCAACAAGACACATCTCCACCGCTCAACGCACAAGAATGAAAGAAGCCAGCGGTGACCTTTTCAAACACGCCATCCGGTGACTCACATTGACCTTGGGTATTTTTCCCCCAACAGGACACTTGTGATACACTGCTCAACGCACAGGCGTGAGATTCTCCGGCGTCTAATTGCTGGAAACTGCCTTCTGGAGGAGAAAGAATACCAAAGGAATCATCACCAAAACAGGACAAACTTCGATCTTCTCGTATACCACACACAAATCCGTTGCCCGCCGCTATCGAGCGAAATCGCTCTGTTGGTATCGGTTCGGGGTGCTCTCCCCAGCAGTGGATCTGA
This sequence comes from Myxococcota bacterium, assembly GCA_036127535.1. Lineage (GTDB taxonomy): Bacteria > Myxococcota_A > UBA796 > UBA796 > UBA796. The sequence continues at coordinate 731 of JAYYRF010000107.1, forward strand.
GAGTCGAAAGCAAGACCGCAACTAAAGGTTCGTCCGCCGACAAGCTGGCGAAATGATACGTCCTCCGGCGGTAGGGTTTGCCCCTCCAAGGAACGCCCCCAACAATGGGTTTGTTCCTCTTGATCAACCGCACAACTGTGCCAAGAACCACTGCCCACCACAGGCCATGGCCGTTCCGGCCATTCTCCGGTATCCATCACGGGTTGTTCTGGTTCTGCGGTCGGCTCACCCGCTTCTGCGGTATCTGCGACGGCGCTGTCAGCGCTATCGCCATCAACAATGTCACCTGCTTGTGTGCATGCAAATATAAATATAAACACGGTTACGACCTTCGTTGGATACTAAGATATAACGAGAATATAGATCGTTCGTCGCTTAATTTGCGATAAAATGCGTACTAGAGATCGAGTACGTCATCAAGAGCGTTCATCGCCCGCAGCGCTTCTTCTTCTCCATCGGTCAGGTAATCATCGTCTCCGAGCGGTTCAGAAAAATCAGCTGCATTGCGCGCTGTACGACGCATGCTCTGCTTTTTGTCCGACAAATCACTCAGCAGACGTTCTAATTTGTCGGAAGCCATATCGATGGCAGCATTCAACTCATCATCCGTACAAGAAATATGCTGGTTGGCTTCTCCCGGAATCATTACAACAACCTTTAGCTGAACGCGGTTTCCAATTTTTTCTGCGTCGACGCGCATGGCAACATTTTCGGAGTCAAATTTGTGGCGAACCAAGGGTTTTTGGAGTTTTTCCTGTGCATAGGATTGTAGGCGACGGGTGAAAACAGGGTTGGGTGAGTTAGCCAAAAATTTCATTCATTGCTCCGTTTTTGTGTGGTTGTTTGCTTGATTGCTTTTTCAGGATACCGCACAATCTGACGGTGTTCCCCTAAAAAAATCGGTATACGCCGAATTACGAAAAACAAGCGTTCAGACCCTAAAAATAAGACCAAAGAAAAAGCAAAAAATTCCCTCTCTTGCCACATCAAGAGAGGGGCGTGTCACAATTTTGACACAAAAATATTGATGCGCATTCATCAGCACAACGTTATTGTCGCCTCTTAAAAAACTTCTCAATCCACCATGGAGTAATAATATGGCAACCCAAAGAACTCTTTCTATCATCAAACCAGATGCAACCGGACGCAACCTGATCGGTCCCATTGTCGCACGATTCGAAGAAGAAGGATTGCGAATTTGCGCAATAAAGAAAATTCACATGTCCAAAAAAGATGCGGAAGGATTCTACTTTGTGCATGCGCAACGTCCATTCTTTGGTGAGCTAACGGATTTTATGTCCAGCGCCCCTTGCGTTGTAATGGTTTTAGAAGGCGAAAATGCCGTTACGAGAAATCGTGAAATCATGGGTGCAACCAACCCAGCAGACGCCGCTCCCGGAACCCTTCGAAAGCTGTATGCAAGCAGCATCGGCGAAAATGCGGTTCACGGTTCCGATTCTCCGGAAAACGCAGAAATTGAAATTAACTATTTTTTCAACGCGTTCGAATTACACTAGTACAAAATCGGCTTCAAAACCAAGCTTCCACAATGGAAGCTTTTTTATTTTTTGGCTCCAATCTCAACCAAAGAAAAAACAATCAGGGAAAATTCAGATTTTGAGATATGCTTATATCGACACCACAGGAGTTTGAGCATGAGCGATTACCACCTCTCTTTATCTATTGGAAAATCTTTATGGAACGATCTCGTTGGTAATGCTCTCCCGATGCAAGTATCTGAAGGCGCTTTTGATTTGGGAAGAGCAGTCTACAAAGGAGTTAAGCAGCTACAGGTACGACAAAAAGTATCTGCTTTGATTGAAGACCGTGCTGGAAATCCAAGTGTGAAGCGCGCTAAAAATCGCATTTCTGAAATGTGGTCTAAGAATAAGCCCACCGTTTACAAAGTCATCGATGAGGTCTTACACATCGAAGGAGACTGGACGGTGGAAATCGACCAAGAGGGCACTGAGTTTCATTACGCCCCCCAAAAAATAGGCGTTGATGCACACGTAAAAGCGGTCGTCAATGGAAAACTCTTCTTGCTCAAGGATAATTTGGAACTCCCCTTTACCCTTACCAAACGATTGGGAGCATCTTGTCATTTGGGAGACATCCGCTTTGATAAAAACGAAAATGCCATCTTGGGCACCGTCCAAGAGCCCACCATTGATTTGGGGGAACATGTGATCCTTCAGGTACTTTCAGAAGCCGCGGGCAAGCTCTTGCAACAACAGGTGGATCGCTTTGACCGGGTACCCATATTGAAAAAAGACCAACTCGACGAAATGCTTGCACCAGCCGGAGGGCCGCTGAACTTTCAAATGGGTGTCGACGATGTCCGCATTGAAGTGACCGAAGACGATCTCAGCTTAAAAGTTAAGTTCGGGTTCAAGCAGAAGCGATTGGAAGGCTAACCGCCGTCCCAAAAAAATTCAGAGCGCAACGTCCAAAAGAGATTAAAGACTATAGCCGTCGATAGGAGTTTTTTGGTGACTGTGAACATTGCCAATCGTATTACTGAGCAAGCCCAGGCACAACCCGATGCCATCGCCATTTCCATACCGCTCGCAGGTCGCGGGACGGATCGCCCCTATCACTCATTGACGTTTCGCGAACTCGAAGCCGATATCGACAGCGCCGCTCGAGGCTTCCTCGACATTGGAATCAAACGCGGTGACCGGGTATCGGTTTTCGTAAAACCGGGTCTTGAGCTCGTTAGTATTTGCTTTGCGCTGTATAAAATCGGAGCTGTCGTTGTGTTGATCGATCCGGGAATGGGACGAGATGGCTTGTTGTCTTGCATTGAGCGTATCGCACCCACCGCACTCATCGGGATCCCCAAAGCGATGGTCGCCACATTGCTCTTCGGGAAAAAGTTTCGCTCCGTACGTATCAAAGTAACGGTGGGATGGGGAGCTTGGCTTTGGGGTGGTTATCGCTACCGGAAGGTTAAAAGCAGCGATGTGAGCCCTTTAGAGTGCGTATCGACGACGGGATCCGATGAAGCGAGTATCCTGTTCACATCCGGCTCCACAGGACCGGCCAAAGGCGTGCAATACACACACGGTATCTTCGAGGCCCAAACAGATCACATCCAAAAAATGTATGGCATCGAGGCGGGCGAGATCGACTTGCCCTGTTTCCCGATGTTTGGACTTTTCTCACTCGCGATGGGGATGCGCATTGTCATTCCGGACATGGATGCAACCAAAGTGGCACAAGCCGATCCCAAAACCTTGGTCGATGCGATCAAGCAGCACAATATAACCAATGCCTTTGCCTCCCCTGCCCTGTGGAGACCCTTCGTTAAGTGGTGTTTGCAAAACGACATACAACTCCCAACGCTGAGAAGGATTCTATCGGCCGGTGCTCCCATTCCGCCATCGCTACACAAAGACTTTCAACAAATCCTTGCGGACGGTGTAGAGGTATTCACTCCGTATGGTGCGACCGAGTCGTTGCCGGTCGCCAGCATCGGCTCTCTCGAAGTCTTGGATGATACCCAATTCCAAACCGCCCGAGGTAATGGAACGTGTGTCGGCTCCCTCGCGCCGAACTTGACGGCCAAGATCATTGCCATCTCCGATGAGCCGATAGCGAATTGGGACGAGGTTACTCTACTCGCGCAAGGAGATATAGGCGAAATATGCGTCCAAGGTCCCGTTGTAACCAAAGAGTACAAAGAAGAACCGGAGCAAACACGACTTGCAAAAATATACGATTCTCAAGGTCAACATTGGCACCGCATGGGTGATCTCGGATATTTCGATGAACAAGGCCGATTGTGGTTCTGCGGCCGAAAGTCCCATCGCGTGCAGTGCACCGATCAAACCTTGATGTTTCCCGTACCATGTGAATCCATTTTCAACCAACACCCTTCGATCCATCGCAGTGCCCTGGTAGACGTCGACGGAGCCCCTGTACTCGTCGTTGAATGTGAAAAGAATCAAAGCATCACCGAAGAGGAGCTACACGACATTGCGCAAAAACACGAGAAGACTGCCCGCATTAAACGATTTCTCTTGCATCCGTCTTTTCCGGTAGATGTACGCCATAACGCTAAAATTCACCGTTTGCAGCTCCGAGACTGGGCTAAAACACAACCATGACCTCAACAGGGCTCGAACGAATTCGACGCGAAGCAGAACCCTATCTTTACGCGGCCTTTGTGTCCATTCGTACTGCCGTCCAGCTGTTGGAGAAACATCCCTTACGCAGTGCGCAAGCGATGGATGGATTTTGGACGTTTATCGAACAGTATTACGATCATATTGCTTCATACACCGGTTTTTCATGCAAGAAGGGTTGCGGTGCATGCTGTAAAGACAATCCTCACGGAATTAGCGGCATCGAGTTTGAGAGAATTCTTTCGGTAACCAAAACCCGCACAGACGCCGAAGAACTAAAATCAACGCTCGCAGACATGTCCATGCGATACCAGCGACTCAAGGCGAACGACCCCAATCCACAAATCGCATGGAAGAGGAAGGGGATACACTGTATTTTCTACAAAGAGGGCTCGTGCTCGATCTACGATGTTCGCCCCCTCGCTTGTCGTAGTTTCTTCGCCCTAACGCCCGCACCATTGTGCGACACCAACCATCCCAACCACGAAGACTCTCAAAATCCGCAATTTGTCGGTTCACAAGAATTTCATCAAACACTACTGGATTTTTCCGCCAAACGGGGGTTAACCCTTCCCGACGATCTAATTAGTGGATTGAATGAATTGTGGAATCGGAGACGAAAATGAATGCTTTGGTGACCGGTGGCGGTGGATTTTTGGGTAAAGCGCTCGTAAAACAGCTTCTCGACAGTGGGATGGGCGTAACGATTCTCTCCCGCTCTCGCTATCCGTCTATCGAAGCGATGGGTGCCAAAGGGATTCAAGCGGATCTCAGCAACACGAGCGACTTGGGTGAGCACCTCACAGGAATTGATATTATCTTTCATACAGCCGCCAAAGCCGGTGTTTGGGGAAAAAAAGAAGATTTTTGGTCGATTAACGTTGCGGGTACCGAACGGTTACTGCAAGCCGCACAAAAAAAGGGCATCCAATATTTTATCTACACGAGTTCTCCCTCCGCGGTATGGCATGGCGGCGATGAAATCAATCTCAAAGAAGAAGACTGTCCCTATCCCGAGCAATACCTCGGTCATTACCCTCACAGTAAGGCGGTTGCCGAGAAGATGGTTCTCGATGCCAATCGACCAAACTTTCGCACAACGTCGCTGCGCCCACATCTCATTTGGGGACCAGAAGACCCCCACTTCATCCCCAGACTGCTCGAACGCGCACATCGCTTGCGGATCGTTGGAAATGGCCAAAATAAAGTCGGCATTTGCTATGTCGAGAACGCGGCTTATGCCCATATACTCGCAGCGAAAGAATTACAGGCGGAGGCAAAGAACAGCGGGAAAGCTTATTTTATAACAGACAAAGAGCCCATTTTGATTTGGGAATGGCTCAACTCCGTCCTCACATCGCTCGGCAAACCTCCCATACGCAAGCGTATTTCTCTATCGCTCGCAGAAAAGGTTGGTGGATTTCTCGAATGGGTGTGGCGTACCTTTTCCGTAAAAGGAGAGCCAATGATGACCCGTTTTGTCGCGCGACAGCTCGCTCACTCTCACTATTACGATCTCTCCGCAGCCATAGCGGACTTCGGTTACACCGAGCACACATCCCCCGAGGAGGGATTCGAAAATATGATCCGATATTTTTCGGAAAAGTACGTACCCTAAGGCGCAGGAGACAAGGTTTTTAAATGCTCGAGTCCCGCCTTCGCGTGTGATTGTTCCGGGTCCAACATAAGAGAACGTTCCCACCACATCTTTGCGCGAGGATAGTCTTGCCGAAGATAAGCCAGGTTCCCGTAGTTGACCAAAACCGAAACCGCATATGGGTTCAAGCGATGCGCTTGCTCGAGGGAGCTTTCTGCTTCATCATATTTCTTTACATCCAACGCGATCGCCGCGCGTGTATTCCAACCCGTTTCATACAAAGGATGTTGCTTACACAGTTCTGTGGCTATGTTTAACGCTTTTTCAGACTCTCCCTCCTTGTGTAGAATCAAACTAAGATTGTTCTGTGCTTTGCGAAGCGTATTGTCTTGTGCCAAAGCCATTTCAAACATCAACTGGGCACGCGATAACTCCCCTGTTTTGTAATAAAGGGTACCCAAAGATTGGTAGATTTGTGGGTTGTCCGGTAAAACGCGAAGACCGGTTCGCAAGACGGTCTCCGCTTCTGTAGCATTCCCCTGTTCAATGTAATATCCGGCCAACGCAGTCCAACCCCGCGGCTCTCTGGATTGCTTTTCGATCAGATCGCGCCACAACGTCTCCGAAGAGTGCCATACTTGGATTCGCTGGTGGGTGAGAAACGAGAACAAGAGGCATGCGAAGAATACCAAGTATGGCATGCGCTGCTTCTCTACATAATCGGCACCGATAAAGATCAGTCCAATGCTGGGCAGCAAGAGATATCGGTCCGCGATCAAATTCTGAATGGGCGTGATTTGAGAGACGGGCAAAAGTCCAAACAGAATCCACGCGAGCCCCAGCGCCGTCGCCTTCTTTTTGTAGAATAGCGGAAAGGATATGCAAATCACGATGAATACCAGCCCGAGAACAGACGAGAAATACCATCCCTCTACGGGCTCCACATAAAAGATGGAGAGCGATAATGGAAGGAATAACAACTGTGCGTAGGCAACCCATGCCTGCGCGGTAATCGAAAGAATCCCCAAAGAATGATCCGAGCGGGGAGGAGCAAACATTGCGACCTGCCCGCCGACGTACATGGTGATGAACAGCCCCACACCGAAACACATCGCTAGCGGTATCCACTGTCTCCACCAGCGCGGAGATTTCCAGTCTTCTTTTTTGTAGTAAACGGAGAGGACGACCAAAATGGGAGCCAAGGTGATCGCAGTATTTTTGGACCAGTATGCACACATTCCAAACACGCAGGCCCAAAGCATCGGACGAGACGATCGCAAGAAGGATAAGATCGCCAAACAGATGAAGAAGAGAGACAATACATCCTTTCGAGACGCAAGCCATGCGACGCTCTCTACATGAATCGGATGGACGGCGAACAGCAAGACCAAAAGCCAAATCCGACCGCTCTTCCCAAATAGCTCTATCGCAATCCGAAGGAGCAGGAGTACCGATCCCAAGTACAGCAACAAATTGCTGAAATGATGAAACGCAAATCTATCCCCAAACAGGGCAAAATCCAATAATACGCTCAAATCTCGCATGGGAAGGTACTCCGCTCCCAAAACCAAACGGGTTCCCAAAGAAATATCTGTAAATATTGTCGAAATCTGGTTATATGAGCCAGAGGAAAGGATCGGATTATTTACCACCAGCCATGGAGTGTCCAAACTCACATAGCCCGAATGAATAACGCCAATCCACAATGAAAAACTCCATAGAAAAAGCAGTATGTATGGCCGGAACGGTGTTTTCCAAATGGCCTTGTCGAGCTCCGTCATTTTTACCCCAAGACTCGCTTATGAGGAATTATCCGCAATGACACCCGAACAGCAAGAAATTGAGCAGAAGAAACAAGAAATCGTTGCATTAGAAGATCAACTCGCAGACGCGGAAGTTCGCTATGCGGCATACTATATCGAGCTGAAATACTTCGAAAGTTTATTCCTCGAGCACATTTCACCGCTGTACGCGAGTTTAGATCGCTGGAATATGCGACTTCAGTCGACGGATATCATGCTCTCAAAACTCCGCGACATCCGCGATCAGGTCTCTCCCATTCCGGAAGATCCATTTATGCTCGAAATCGAATGTGCACAGCAAATTCGACTGCGGTGGCAAGAGAATCATCAACTCCCCCAATCCGCTCCCAAGATCAGCACGGTTACGGAAACCCAAGACCTCTATCGAACGCTGACCCGTCGATTTCACCCAGACTTAGTCGTAGAAGACGATGCCCGGGCACAACGAACCGAACTGATGTCTAAAATCAATGAGGCCTACCGAGAGCAAGACATACAAGCCCTACAAGCATTCATCGAACACCCCAACATACTTCCCACAGAGGAGGAAGCAGAAGCTACACTGGTTCGTCTCATTCGGCGTGTAGCGCAGCTCAAAAGTCTCTTAAAAGAATCCCAGCAACGACACGAATCGATTACGAAAAGCGCATTGGGTAAACTCATGGCCAAAGCCCAAACCGATTTGGAAGAACACGGAGATCCCTTCTTATCGATTCGAGGGATGTTAGAAGAGCGCTTGGAAAATACAAAATTCTTATGGCTGAACCAAAGAGTAAGAGAAGCACATCTTTGGACGGAGGTTGATCGATGAGCAATCAATCGAACATACAAAGCACTTGGCGGATGCCGTTCAACCCACCCAGTGAGCAAGCCCAACAGCTTGCCGAACGAACGATTCGAGATTTACGCCAGCAACAAAGACATAAGTACTGGGATGTTGAGTATCTGCAAGAAGGCATACGAAAGAATGGACTCGAAGCCGTTTTGGAAGAGTTAAGTTCAGCGGAAGAGCCCGACAGCACCGAATTACACCAAGCCCTGAGCGAAGAAAACGATCGAATCGGCAATTGGAACCAAGAACTCGAACCCCAAAAATTCCTCGTTATGTGGCGTGACCGCGCCAAGACAGAACAATGGGACGATATTTGCCGACAAGCTGACAATATGCTTTTTGACCATCGCTGGGCTTCCCTTCAACGGCTGTGCGATATCAAACAGACGCGCGGAGACCTGGGATTTGATCCCAACCGCATCGGCCTCATGCCATCCGCGAACGGAAAATATCTGCTCGACATCGAGCAAGAGTTTATCACCGTTTGGAATCCCCAAACCGGTAAACCGATTACGTCGTGGAATCCTCCGATCAGTATCCGTTCAGCAGTGGCACTGTACGACGACTTAATCGCGATTGGACTACAAGACGGGACTCTCTTCCACTGGGAACTAAGCGAAGATACCCAGTATGAGGTCATCAAGATCGAAGGCTCCATCGACAAGATCGCTTCCAAAGAAGATTATTGCGTTTTGTGCACGCAGAACACCTTCTTTCTCATCGACGAAGACGGTACTCTCGAACGAGAAATCCCAAATTCCTTTGACTAAATGCCCAACGCGATGATCTCCAACGACGGCAAGCGTCTCATCTGTGGAAACAACGAAGCCCTTGAGGTATGGTCCATCGAAACGGGTCTTTCTCTGTTCCGGCTCCACATTCAAGATCAAGTGGACGAAGAGCTCGAAGAAGATGTTGAATTAATGCAAGGAGCCATCTTAGATATGGGCTCACATGCCATCGGACTACGGTTAATGGATGCCATTTCCCTCTGGGAGCTGCCACTCACCGAACAGTATAAGCTCCTCCAATCCATGAGCGAGCCCATGGCCATTAGCTCCGACAACGAACATATCCTTTCTCACGAAGACGGTTCTCTAAGTGTACTCGAGAGAAGAGAAGGGCGTCACTACACGGAAACATTGCAATTTAAACTGACCAATCTGTGGGGCATCAGCAAGCTGGTTCCGCTATCGGATGATTGCTCTTTCGTTGCCGCCGCTTTGCCCGAAGGAATCGCTGCTTGGGATCTCAACAGCAAAAAAATGGCGACATTGCCTCTTCCGTTCGCATTCACAACCACCATTCACAACATACCCAAAACGCGTATGTTAGCGGTAGACAACGGACAATCGATCAGTATTTTCCGATTTTTATCCTATTAATTAGACCGTTCTTAACACTCTGATATGTCACCAAAGTGGCACTTGGTTGAGCGACGTTAAGGGTAAAGTGCTACCATTAAAACACGCCTCTTGGCCACCCCGTCTCTTTACAGGATTTCCCCATGATGCTTTCTCTTTTTTTATTCGCATGCGATTCTTCAGAAGAGTTCGCCACAGATGAGAACACGCTGGATTTTTACGAAGAGATACAGCCCATCCTCGAACAAAACTGTACGAGTTGCCACCTTGAATCCGGTCAAGGCATCGGTGATTTTACAGTCTATGAAAACGTCAAGGTCATGGCACCCCTTATCCAAAGCTCGCTGGAAAATGGAACCATGCCGCCACCGGCAGCCGACCCAACCTGTCGCGAATACAAAGGCTCCGAGGCACTCCATCTCGATGAAGACAAAAAGGAAATGATTCTTCAGTGGATTGAAGAAGGCGCACAAGAAGGGGATCCCGCCAAGGCCCAAACCTACGATCGTTCTGCGTTTAAACTCAGCGAACCGGATCTAACCGTACAAATAGAAGAGCCGTATACTCCAACCTTCTCTTTGGAAAACAATCCCGCCAACGAATATCGATGTTTTTCCATTAAACACAACCGAGAAGAACCTTTTTACATTACCGCAATCCATCCGATTGTAGACAACACCGATCTCGTACACCATATCGTGATCGCAAAGGGAGACGAAGAGGGCATCATCCGAAACTCGGACAGACCGGAAGGTGCAGGCTGTATTCGAAACGGTGGTGCTTTTATTCGTGATTTTGAGCATGGAAGTATGCTAAGCGGATGGGCGCCGGGTATGCGGCCCGTCGAATTGGCCGACGATACGGGTATGCTCATCCTCCCTGACGATTACATCATCGTTCAAATCCACTATTACCAAAACCCCGACGCGGAACGCGACTCCGATCAAACCAGTGTGGCCTTCCGTACGACGGAT
>JAYYRF010000108.1:0-3254 GCA_036127535.1 Myxococcota bacterium
CGAGCTAAGAAGCCGCGAAGATGAAGGGCACGAGAATGGAATACAAGGGTCCTTTGATGAAATTGATGCGCAAAGCGAGACAAAAGCAGAGATCATTGACTCAAATTATGTTATTGATAGAACAGTATAGGAACAGGAGAGAACATGTCCGTATCACTTGATGGTGTTTCATTTCTGCAAGAGACAGAACAGCCAGAATTTGTAATGCCCGGCGACAAGACCAACTTGGGTAAAGATGCATTTCTCAAACTTTTGGTCGCCCAGATGCAAAACCAAGATCCCCTGAATCCCCAATCCAACGAAGAATTTATTGCTCAGCTCTCACAGTTTACACAAGTTGAGCAACTCTTGAACCTCAACGACAACTTCGACTCCCTCTACATGGCGATGAACTCCGTGAACAATACGTCTATGACACAGTTGCTCGGTAAAGATGTGGTTGCTGTGGGCGATCAGTTTTCCTATTCCGGAGAAGGATCCGTTGAACTCCATTACGACGCGTCTTCGGTGGCGTCCAACTCCAAGGTCATTGTTTACGATGAAGATGGTTCCATTGTTTACTCCGGTGCCGGAGGCTCTTTACAACAAGGCCAAAACCATATTGTATGGGATGGTAAGGATGTAAACGGTAAAGACGCTCCTCCCGGCGTGTATCGTTTTAGCATCGAGGGTCAAGGTCAAGACGGAGAAAGTGTCAACGTCATTGAATTAATGGTTGGTACAATTGACGGCATGTCCTTTGTGGAGGGTGTGCCCAAACCAAGCATCGATGAAATCGAATTTGATCTAAGTATGATCTTGAAGGTTGAAAGTAACGAAGACTAGAGCAATCTTTCGAAAAGCATTTTATATTAATTTAACGTTTAAATACCAACCTTGATAGGAGGTCCCAATGTCCCTGTTTAGTAACCTAAGAACTTCAAGCTCCGGTCTGCTTGTCGCCAGTACATCGATGAGTGTTATCGGTGATAACATTGCCAATGTTAATACGATCGGTTTTAAAAGAGGACACGCAAGCTTTGCTGACTCTTTTCCGGTAGACGTTAGCTACGTTCACGGCCCAATCTCAATCGGTACAGGTGCATACGTTGGAAATACAAATAGCGAGTTTTCACAAGGCGCCATCCAAATCAGTAACAATAATCTTCACCTCGCGATTAGTGGTAACGGATTCTTTACCGTAAACGACCATACAAATGATGGAACCTTCTATACTCGAAACGGCGAATTCTACCTCAATAACGATGGCTATATCGTCAGTCCCGGTGGCTTGCGCCTACAGGGCTATAAGGCAATAGATGGTGCTCTACAGCCCTCTATTGGTGACTTACAAGTCAATATGGGCGACATCACCGCGCAGTCTACGTCAGAAGTAACGTTGACGGCGAACCTGGATGCAGATGCAGATTCTACAACCACTCCGTTGGCATCTATGTCGTTGAATGGTTCAACAGAGACAATTGCAGAAGTCGCGGCCGCATCTGATTTCTCCACTTCTGTATCTGTATACGATACATTGGGAGATAAGCATGAGTTTACGCTCGCGTATGAGAAAACGGGAACCAATACTTGGACTTGCTATGTCGTTACAGATGGTGGCGATATATACGACCAAAGTTCGGGTGCAACGTTGGACTCAGGACAAGCCTTTAAGATTGCTTCCATCGACTTGACGTTTGATACCGACGGTTCTTTAATCAACTTTGCACAAACCAACGTATCCGCGACCAGCCCATGGAACTTCTTGGGAGCCGCTGATATGGACTTTACTTTCAACTTTGGTTTGGATGCAAGTGGTAATGCCGCGGATGGTGCGGTAACTCAATTCTCCAGTAACTCCACCGTTACCAGTATCGATCAAGACGGCTATGGTGTTGGTCACTTGACCAGTCTTCAAGTAGAAACCGACGGAACGGTAAAAGGGGTGTATGACAACGGTCAAGATATCACCATTGGACAGGTTGTAATCGCGAGTTTTGACTCCACCAGTGGTTTAGAACGAATGGGTGGGAATCTCTTCCGCGCAACACGAATTCCAGGTGAACCCTCTTACGGTGTTGCAAATCAAGGTGGCCGTGGCGATATTTTTGGTTCTTCGCTGGAAGCTTCCAACGTCGATATCGAAGACGAATTTGTAAGCATGATCACCGCACAAAGAAGCTACCAAGCAAACTCGCGCGTTATGAGCGCAACCAACGAACTTCTAAGAGAACTTGTGAATTTGGTATAATCTAAGTTGGGCTTGACTTTTTGCTCAATCTTCTTGAGAAAAGAGGATTCTGTGAGTACCAGATAAGAAAATTTTCTCAACATAGTTCGATAAATAGCTTGCTTTATGTTTTGCTTCTTGCATACAATAAAATCGGGGACTCAAGGAGATATAAAAGATGGATGCTGCCAGTATAATCGGTCTGATTGTCGCCATTGCTGCTGTAATTATCACAATTGTATGGGACTCCGTTAGCGATTTCTTTGCCTTTGTAGATGGTCCATCTTTCTTCACGGTTATTGTTGGAACGGTTGGTGCGATTGTCATCTGCTTTCCGATGCCGGTTCTAAAAGGAATCCCCAGCGTCCTACGCAAGGCTTTTACCTTCACACCTCGAGACCCAAAGCATCTGCTCAGCATTTTGCAGGATATGTCCAAGCGTGCGCGTAGAGAAGGAACATTATCGCTCGAAGAGTTCATTAACAATGGAACCTTAGAAGATGAGTTCTTCATCCGTGGTATCCAGTTGGTTGTTGATGGTCGCGAACCGAAAGTCATCGAAGAGATTCTCTTTACGGAAATTGAAAAAATACAAGAACGCCACAAGGCTGGAAAAGATATTTTTGAAACGATCGGTATGCTGGCACCGGCTTTTGGAATGATTGGTACGTTGATCGGACTGGTAAAGATGCTTAAAGATATGAGTGACCCGGCTGCGATCGGTCCTGCGATGTCGGTTGCATTGATGACGACCTTGTACGGATCTCTAATCGCGAACGTTGCGGCTATTCCTTTAGCGAAAAAGCTAGAAAAGCGTAGTAAAGAGGAAATAGAAGAGAAAGAGCTGATAGCACGCGGGATTCTCTCCATCCTTGCTCGGGATAACGCACGCTTTCTCGTTGGAAAACTCAACGTTCGATTGCCTCCTTCAGAAAGATTGGAAGGGGCCTAGGATATGGCGGAGCAGAAATGCCCAGAATGCGAAGAGTGCGAAGAAGGTGCACCATTATGGATGGTCACCTATTCTGACATGGTAACTCTTCTG
>JAYYRF010000109.1:0-23514 GCA_036127535.1 Myxococcota bacterium
GCTCGATAATGGTTTGAAACTGCGCGAACCAAACCTCTTCTGCAAGGGGCTTGATAATCCCTTTCTTTACTCCTCTTTGTAGAGGGGTACCATCTTCGACCGTGAGACCGTACAAACTGATATGGGGAGGGGCATGTCGTAGCGCTTGATCGAGATCCCATTGTAATTCCGCCACGCTTTGATTGGGCAGACCAAAGATTAGATCCAAAGACCAAGAGCGTGGATGTAATTTTTGGAACAGTTCCAAGAGTTGATGGTTATCGTGTACGGTATGGCTCCGATTGAGGAGACGAGAGAATTTGGGATTGAAGCTTTGTATACCGACGGAATAACGGTTGACCCCTGCTTTTTGGAGGGCAAGCAGCTGAGAATATCGTAGATCCCCCGGATTCACTTCCAGAGAGATTTCGGCGTCCTCTTCTGGATGCAGCGTTTGGATGAGTTCCTCTATGATGCTGGGTGGAGCGAGAGATGGTGTGCCACCCCCAAAGTATAGGCTGTACGCCTGACCCTGAAAAAATGATTTTTCTTGCTCCCAATCATTTTGGATGCCGTCCTTCCACTGTTTAAAATTTGGATTCGGATCGACAAATATATTGAATGAACAATACGAGCATCTTCGTTTGCACCACGGATGGTGCGTGTAAATACCATAACGCATTAATAAAGACCAATTCCCTTTGATTCAAGTTATACTTATGTTCGGGACAGACAGAATGGTAGACGACAAGGATAAAAAGGTAAAAGAATCCATTGCAAATCTGCAAGAAAGACCTCTCATTGGTCATCGGCTTCTCAAAAACGTTGGTCGTCGGGCTTGGGAGAGACCACGCGTCTCCATTTCGCATCGTTTGTATGAAATCTACGATATCCCGGATCCGTTTATGCCCGGCGCAAAAGAGCGCAAGTGGAGTGCGCGACTGGGACCGGTATCCCTCAAGTTGGGAGAAAATCGTCGGCAGCCGGCGCCACATCTAAAACCCAAAGAGAAACCCAAACCCAAATCCAAAAAACCAAAGCTTCCCAATGTACCGCGTGCCCCCAAAGCGGCTCCAAGACCAACGCCAAAGCCCGCTTCCAATGCGCCGGATCCCAACGTGGCGAAGGCGATTGCCCGGCAGCAGAGCGAAGGGGTTGCCAATCGATGGAACAAAATACAAAAGTCTGGTGGCTTGGCCGCCGAATTTGGTGCGGGTGTACCCAAACACAAACTGCGTCCTCTTCCGGTTCGCCCGGATCTCGCGAACAAAATGGGAGCTTCTTCTGAGGGAAGCCCCCCGATTCAAAGTAAGACTCCCATTCAAAGAAGTGTACCGAGAAAGACGACTCCGCAGCCGCAGCAGCGATCCGGTGGACGGATTCGCATGAAGCGTACCATTACCCGCAACAATACCTTGCGCGAGACCCCAATAGCGAATTCAACACCAGAGAATGTAGCAAAACCGGTAGAAAAAAAATCGGAACCCGTTCGGCGAACCGCAGCACCAAAATCACCCAACGCGATGAGCTTAGATGACCTTTTTGGAATCCCGGCTGCCAATGACAAGCCGATTCGATTGCGTTCCAATCGAAAGAAGAAGGATTGAGCCTCGTCGTTGAAGCTATTGAAATCCCGGTGGGCACTCGTCTTTGGTCTTGATTTGGAAGTAACCCAATTCATCAGCCCACTCTTCTCCTTGATAGGGCCACACGAAATGTTTTCTTGCCGTTCTGAAGCCGCGTTTGGCTTTGCGTCGGGCTTCGGGAATTTCTCCGGTGACCGACGCGCGTTTTAAAATGCGCTGCTGCCTCTCGAGTATGTCGGTCTTTGTAAATTCAAAATTTTCGATCATCCCTTCGATTTGTGCAATTTTCCAGCGGTTGCGATTTTTAATCCGAAGACCTTCCTCTTTGGATATACGTTCCATGCGCTCGGTCAGGATACCGTATTTTTCAGCGGTGAATTCTCCAAGCTTTTCCAGCGATTCTCTCTCGCGACTCAGGGCTTTGTGGGCATCTACTTTTTCATTCATGCGATCTTCAAATTCGAAGTGTCGGGCAATCATGTAGGGAAGCTCACCTTGTTTACGATCGGTGAAACCAGAGAAGAAGTCCTCAGGAGTACGCGCATCCCACTCGCGAAGGGTCACTAAATTTTGATTGTAGCGTGTTTCAAATTCTTCGATGAGCTTTTGGGTGGTTTCAAATTTGCACAGTAAAAAGAAACCGTAGATCCGTAGAAGTTCTTCTTCCGGGTAATTTCCATCGGCGAAAAAAGTTGTGGTATGCGTTTGTAACAGGCCGAGCATTTTATTAAAATCACCCAAGCGGAACATCGCCCAGGCCTTTTCAAATTGGGCTTCCAGCCAATAGGTACTCTCTCTCGGTACATAGTCGAAGTACTCTGCCGCCGCTGAATAGTTGCGTGCTGCGTAGTAGCTTCGGGCCAAGTTCAGGTCTACGATGGTCTTAAGTTTCCCCGTTTGACCACTCTTTTTTAGAAGATTTTGCGCCCCGATAAGAGGATATACACTCTGTTCGTACAAACCCTGCTGAGAGAGTGTAATTCCCTCCAAGTTCAGTTTTTTGATGAAAAAGGGGCTGCCTTTTTGAATTGTTTCTAGGGCGGCGAGTGTCTGTGCGTATTCCCCTTTTCGAAGAGCCTCCTTTGCTTCGATGTAGTTCAGATGATCTTTATGTTCGTCCGTGATCATTAAACGTTGTTGTGGCGTCAGCATCGTTAATACATCTGCCAACTCTCCGAGTTGGATTCCCAGTTCAATTGTCTTGTTTGTAATCTCTTGCGTCTGCTCTGAACCGAGATCTCCCTTGAGGATTTCTCCGTAAAGAATGAAGGCTGTGTAAGGGTTCTTTAGCTCTTGGTATAGTTGAACCTGAAGTAAGAGGGCATCGGTATGAAACGGACTTTGGCTTTCGTCGTTGGTAATGTCGTGCAAGAGCTCAAGGGCAAGCTTGCGCTGCCTTTTTCGGATTGCCTCTTCAATGGGGGCAAAGAGTTCTTCTTTCGCATCTGCGCTTTGCTCTGTTTTGTCTTTGGCCGATGCGCGCTTTCGGCGTGCCTCCGCGGGCGGGAGCATGGCGATGATGAGTGTTAGGAGAATACCGGTCATTATTTACCCTGAAAAAATACGTATCCAACACTGAAAACTGCATTTTGTTTCAGGTAGAAACCTTGCACTTCTGTGGTTTTGGCTCGAGATTGAAATAAAATGTCATCGCGAAGTTGAACGCGAATCGCGTTTCCATTTGGCAAGAACACCCGCGCTCCCAAACCGATAGAGAGACCCGGGGCGACGGATACATCGCCATCTTCCATAAACGTTTGCTCGATCGTGAGATTCGCACCGCCGATGGCATAAATGTCGTGGTGGAATACCTTTTTCCCGTCCCAGCTCATCTTGGCGTAGATGGGGGAGTATTGTACGGTAGCGTGTACGCTGCTTAGGTACCGATAGGCATCGGGTGTGATTCCGTAACTGGGGCCTTCGAGTTCGCGGAAGGTTCCATTTTTGAAACCATATCCCAAACCGAGACCGGTTTCCCACATGAGTACTTCGGATAGATGTTGTCCGTAACTCAATTCGATTTTCGGGGTTAGTGTGTATGCGTCGAAGGGCATGAGACCGAGATGACCACCGTATTCAGCTTTGCCGCTTTTCGTGTACAGAATCTTTTGGACGACCCGTATATCTGTTGATTTGAGGCTGCCTATATCAATGGTCTCTTGTGCGAGAGCCAAATTGGGCAAGAAGAGTCCAAGTATAGGGAGAGAGGTATATCGCATAGGGGTATCCTTATTCGTAGCTAAAAGGCAAGTCGCGAGGGGTGCCCGCTAACGGGCGATAGTAAATACGTACATCGGCGTTGTAGTCCGGAACTTCCGAACCCCAAAAGACAACGGCATTGTCTTGAGACGCGTAGCTCCATCCGTCCCCGTAGGAGGGAATCACATCCAATGGATTTGCGTTGTAGTCCTCGCTGTTTAGAATGGGAGCTTCTGTGATTTCGCGGCCGTCGACATAAACCCGAATCGTTGTTACATCGGGAATGCTTTGCAGTTGGAAAGCGGTTTCGAGAGAATTCAGCAAGGCGCCCAAGTCTTCGAGATGTTGCGCAAAATCTGCGAGCACGCAGTTGCCAGCCGCATTCTTCTGTTCAAGAGGACGGAAGAAGCCCTTGGACTGTTCCGATGCGGCGCGAAGCCGCTCGACCATCCAAGTACGAGCCCCGCCGGAGTTGCAGGAAAAGTCACCGGTTTCCGCATCGTAATTCGGTCCGATGGTAACAATACGAATTCGTCGATCAAATGCGGCGAATGCTTCCATATACGGAGTAGGAACAGTATCCCCTTGTTGCATACGACGGGAATTATCCCCTTCGTCCCCGACGATAACGATGACGAGCGTGCTGTCTTCCCTTAGGAATCCTTCGTTGCTCAACTCATCTCCTTCTGTAAACGG
The DNA here is from genome assembly GCA_036127535.1 of Myxococcota bacterium. Taxonomy (GTDB): domain Bacteria; phylum Myxococcota_A; class UBA796; order UBA796; family UBA796. The sequence goes on from JAYYRF010000109.1 coordinate 4,461, forward strand.
AGAGATGGGTTCATAACAAACATCCGGGGGGTCTGGATCTGCCCGACACATTGCGAGCAACGCCGCCTCTAAAGGTTCTTCGTTACCGGAGCCGGCATTGCCATCCCATCCGGTTCCGCAGATGCAGTCCAAATACGCTTGTGAAATTTCATCGGGTTCTTCGCCGCAGACGTATCCGGCTCCCGAGGGTAGGTCGGCGCGTTCCCAGTATGTGGAGCCGCAAAATAGATTTTGCTTGAATTTGCTGTTTACCTCTGGATCATATTTGTCGATAACCCGTGGGTCTCCGAGGAGGAGGCCGGCTTCTCCAGGATCTATGCCCGAGCTCATGCCGACGGTGAAATCGACAGAGGTCGTTGTGATCCCAAGCTGGTAATCTATGAATTTTCCGCGTTCTGTTACATAGCTGACGAAGGCGTCGACGGCATCGTCGAGATCCTCCGTCGATTCGGTCGCCCCCTCTTCCGATGTAAGAGTGTTGATAAAGGTATTGAAATTTTCACCCAGGGCAACGGACTCGTCTTTCATACTGGAAGAGTTATCGATGACGAACAAGATGTCAGCATCGTTGGAGAAATTCGCTTGTTCGTATCCGGCAATGTTGAAGTATTCGTATTGATTACAAGCGAAAAGAAGGGGGAGCAAGTACATATTCGTTCTCCAAATTTGCTCTTTATTTTACCGAGCCAAAGCGTTATCGGCAACTTGATTTTAACATAACGCCCCAAATAGGTCGTTTCTAGATTTTGAGGAGAAGGCGATTGATTTCGTTAAAGGCGACAATCACTTTGGCGGGAATCCTCGTGTTGAGCTTTTGGTGAAACCGCAACAGCTGGCCCCAGATCAGCTTGATTTCTTCTTTGAGAAGGGGATAGTTTTTCTCTTCTATCAGTTGATCTAGGGATTGAATCGAATCCGGTGCATTTCCATCATAGCTGCTCAAGATGTCCTTAGCGAGACCTTGAAACTGTTCGTGCAGAGAGTCCGCGTTGCTGGATGCGAGAGAGGGTATCTCATCCATCGGCTGCATATCATCGAAGTCTTCGAACTCGACCTCTTCTTCGTTTTCTTCCTTTGGCGAGGCTGTCGAAGAAGAGTGTAAAACGATGACGGCTTTGTCAGCAGAGGCCGTGTCTGGTACATCTTCCGATACCTCTTCTTCGGAGGACTCGGAGTTGCTGTCTTCTTCTGCATCGGGGGTAGATACATCAGAGGATCTTTCATCGATGACGGTGGCACCAAAGAATTGTGCGATCATAGATGCGACCTCGAAGGGAATGGGGTCTTTGGGTGCTCGCATTATGTTGAGATTCAGCAATTCTTTGATCACCTCAGATGGTTTGACCGAGAGCTGCTTGGCGAGATCTTCCACAATGATATTTCCCGATAAGGTTACAGATGTTTCAGGTTCGTCTTGGGTATTCTCTTCCGGATCTGCTTTTGCATCCTCTTTTCGCACCAAGGTTGCGATTTCCCATATGTCGGTTTTTTCCGGTTCCGGCTCTGAATCAGTATCTTTGTCTTCTTTTTCTGCTTTCTCACTTGGCATGCTGAGAAAGTCATCGACGGAGTCGGGCATCGAGAAGGATGGATTGTCCGTTGTAGGAGCGAGTTGTTCTGTAACTCCTTCCGATTCTGAGGAAGAATCTTCATCAGAGGGGGAATCGTCTTGTTCTTCCTCTGCTCCTTCCTCTCCGTCGTTTCCTTTGTGAAATACGATTCCTCTTTGGCGCATAAAAGCAGCCGGATCCGGGAGGAGAGGGGCGAGATCTTCGGGTGAAAGGCATCCCTTTATCGAATGAGGACCGAGTGGTTTTTCAACATCTACGACCATAATTTTACCCATTGTGCTTGGGTGTATCTCCACCTGTTTGGCGACGAGCACATCGCTGTTGAGAACCCCTTCCACAATGCTCACATTTTGATGGGCTTGGATGGCGATAATTTTATTGTTCCACCCTTTCAGAGAGATATTGAGACCGCGCAGTAGATTGAGTTCGACGTCTTTTTCCAGGATAATTTTGGCTTTGTCTACAATGACGGTATGCGCCTTGAGCGATCCTTTTGAACGAAAGGATCCTTGGGACTCGATTCGCTCGGCCTGCACGTCTCCGTGTACTTGTATATCCGAGCCGAAAAAACACGTTTGAACATCTAAAGAACCATTAATACGGGTGTTTCCATGGATGCGAATCGTTTCTGCGTTAACGGAACCATTGACTTGCGCCGTTCCATCGATTTCGAGGGTATTGACCTCGACGGCTCCGAGTACCTGTAAAGAACCGGACAATTGTAATTCTTCGCTTTGTAAATCGCTTTTGGATTCCAAATGATTTCCGGTGATGCTGTTGGCTCGAATCGGTTTGTTGAGAAATATTTTGCCCTTCGGGGCAGAGAGAGTGTCGATGTCCAGTTCAATATCGATATGTATGTTTCCCGTTTTTGATACGAGCTTGGTAATATTGGGACCCAAATGACTTTGTAATATGATGTCATGCTCATACTCGATGGTTAATCCGTCGTCTTCATGAATGAAATCGAGGCCTTTGGGAATTATGAACGCATTTTTGTTGGACATGGTTTTTCTCAGAACGGTTTAAATGAGTAGTGTATTGGTGTGATTCTATCGACAGATGGAACGTTGTCTTTAATATAACCTACGATGGAACCGCCCGAATGTTGCTATATTTTTTCAAATCTCTTGGTACATTCGGCGCTTTTGGGTCTATCGTTTGTCTTTCATTGATGTGGCTCCATCGTTCGATACAAGTGTTGTAAACGACTTGTATGTTCTTGCATAGAGATATGGTGCTGCGCTTCTTGGCGTCCGTTTATTTTACAGACTGTTTGAATGGCACGGCGCAGTGACATTGGATCTCCATTGGCTACGCGATGCGCACGGGGCGCAATCTCCTTCGCACCACCTTGATCGGAACAGATGATCTCTAAACCGGCCGCAGATGCTTCACGGACAATTATCGGCGCATTTTCTGGCCACAAAGAGGGTAAAACCAAACAGTGAACGCGTTTCAGAAGGGCGGGAATGTCCGTATGGGGCACGGCGCCGAGATAGCTGACGTTCGCCATTTGCTCACATCTGCGCAGTTGGGTTTCAGAATATCGCGGCCAGCCATCATAGGGTGCAGGATGCCCCGCGACGATGAGTTCGGCTTCTCGGTGGCGCTCCATACAGTCCAATAGCAGATGAAGACCTTTGCTTGGAATGATGGTGCTGGCAAAAAGAAAGCGGGTTGGGCCTGTGATGGGGGGAGCCGGATCGATGGGGGTCAGCAGTGGAAGTTCTTGGTATTGTGGTTTTGGAAAACCCATTCTTGCAAAGCGCTGCTGCAAATCGTGAGAGGGGCTGAGTATGTATTGATATTGGGTCAGCACTTTTCTCGCGGTGCGGATACGCCGCCGCATGCGCAACGCGGAAACCGGATCAACGGTCATCATCTGCAAGATGGGCTTAATGATTTCTTTCAGGCTGTTGTAGCGATCTAAAATACGGAGAAAGGGGGTATTCAGCGGGGAGTGGAACAACTGCGCGCGAATGCAACGGGCGCATTTCTGCGTTTGTGGTCCGGAACAGATGCCATCCTCGAGTTGAAAGAGTTGCCCGCGGCTGCAGGGGATCGCATAGTCGTGCAAGGTCAAGACGGTGCGGGCGTTTGGAAAAGCGCTTGCAAGCTCTATCGGCCATCCTCCAAGATGGTGAACATGTAAAATGTCTATGTGGCGCCTATGGAGTTTTCGACGAATAAATCGCAATACCTTGGGATTCTTCCAGGTTTCAGACCATCGGGTTGGTTTGGGTATCGATACAGCGATTCTTTCTCCCCAATGCTCTTTGGTATATGTGATGGCAAGCTGGTTCGATTCGTGGGGATGGAGAATGTGTACGCGGTGTCCGATTTGGGAGAGGGATTTTGCGAGATGGTATACATACAATCCGACTCCACCCATTTGATGTGGAGGCCAGCCGTGAAGAACGAGATAGACATGGAGGGGATTCATAGAAGATTTCGGTATAGTTCGATGTGTTCGTCAACTTGCTGCGCGCGTCGTTTGGGAGGAAGAATTTTAAAACGGTGGCGTTGAAAGTTTATCAAGGTTTGGGTGAGGGAGTGCTGGTTTCCCGCCTCGTATAGCAGTCCGTTTCGGCCGTGTTGTATGAGTTCCGGAATCCCCCCGATGTGAGGCGCAATGACGGGGCACCCGACGGCAAGGGCTTCTAAGATAATAAGCGGCGCGTTTTCTGGCCATCTGGATCCCATAACAAGCGCATCCGAGTGTTGTAAAACGTCCAAGACTCTCTCTCTGGATAACGGGCCCAAAAGCGGGTGATAACGATGCAAGTTCGTATCGAGAATCGGCCCGTAGAGTTTCAGGGCCGGTGCGTTTGTAGGAAATGCTTCTCGGTGCGCTTGGGATACGAGATCAGGGCCTTTGTGATGCGTAATGGAGCCGATAAAGACAAATCCGTCTCCGCCGATATGTTTTCGCTGTATGTCGATGCCGTGTCGCAAGACATGGATCGGGCCGCAACCGTGTTGGGTGGCGCGAGTTGCCAAGTATTGAGAAGGTGCAATGCGAATGTCAAAGGACGCAGCTGTCTCTCGCATGGTTCGGTTGCGCATTTCGGCATCTTTGGCCGGAGGAACCGCTGGAGGACTTGTTTTGGAAGCATACTTTCGGATGGAAACGGGGAGGCTCTTCCAAATGCTGTGCAGTGTTTCTGCACGGATAATTCGGCTCAGTCGTTCGGCTGCCGAGATGAGTCCTTCTCCGAGTCGGTTGAGCTGAGGAGTCCAATGGGAGCTACAAGAAGCGCATTTCTTTGGCTCTGCCCCGGAACACGGGGTATCGCCGTCGTGTAGTTCTGTTCCTCCTGCGGCACACCAAAGCCAAGCATCGTGTAGGGTGAGAATGGACGGGCATTTGAACCGGAGGCCAGAAGAGAGGAATTGTAGATGCTGAACATGGATGATGTCGGGCTGGAAACGCTCGAGGTGTCGTTGGATTTCTTTCTCTATCGTCTTTTCTCTTTCCCCTCGATGCAACGGTCGGGCGGCGACATTATTGACAATACGAATCAGGTGGGGATCCGACGACAAAATGGAAGCATGTTTGTGAGCGGGAGAGCGAGTGGCGGCGATGATTTGTACGATGTGCCCTCTCTGGCGGAGCGATTCCGTAAGTTGGAGACTGTGTTGCTCTGTCCCGGCATTTTCTCGTGGGGGATAGCCATGGACGAGCATCGAAATACGAAGTCTCTCTTTTTTCATCTGCTTACTTCGGTTAAGAGTGATTAGATAAGCAATGTTATATCGGGATTACCGTGATAAAAGTTGCATGGGTAACGAAAATTACGACAAGTTAGTTCGATCTTAGTGGGTTTAGGATTCAAAACAAGTGTATTTCGTGTGGTTCTTCTTTTTTTTCATCATCGGCTGCTCGGCAGATCGCGTTTCGAAAAACGCTGACAATGCTTTGGAGCGACACGATTTAGCGGAGGCGGAGGCTCTGTATCGAGAGGCCTTGGGTAAGCAGCCCAAGCACGTTAATTCTTTGGTCGGACTGGGTTGGACATACCAACTAGCCGGCGAAAGAGAGGCTGCTGCACAGGTTTTTGATCGCTGTCTACAATTCCAAGAGAAGCATCCGGATTGCTTGCGGGGCAGAGCGAGCGTTGCTCTTTCATCGGGGGATAACGTCGTTGCGCGCGAGTTGATGGAGACGGCGTATGCGGCCAATCCGGATCACCCGGGTGTTTTGAGTTCCATGGCGTTACTGCGGCTCAACGAGGGTAATTTACCCAGAGCGGAAGAGGTGTACTCGTCCTTGCGTCGAAGATTTCCCGACCGCGCGGAGTACGACATGGGATTGGGGGAGGTCAAGTTTCGAAAAGGAGAATCCCAAGAGGCCGTTGCGCTCAGTAAAGAGGGACTACAAAAGCCGGGAACCCCCATTCGATATCGTGCGATGCTGTGGGCTTTGCGGGCGCGAGCGTTGATCAAGTCGACGGCCGGTGTTGAGGATCCGGAGAGATGCGAGCAGACGGCTCCCCCGGTCTTCGCATGGATCCAAAGCGCGCAAGAAGCCGTAGAAGAGGCTGAAAAAACCGGTGTATCGCTACCGGATCTGCCGATTGTGAAGCGTCAAGTATTGCGTCGTAAAGCGATACTCTTGGAGAATTGTCCCACGGCCGGAAAATGATACAAGTCAGAGCCGTGAATCCTAGGTCAAAGATACAAGAAAAAAATGTAACGATTTGTCACCAAAATATCTGAAAACGTGATAGGATTTTGGTACACACACATTTTTTGGAGCGATTGGTATATGCGTAGAGGCTACACCCTCGTCGAGATTGTAGTCGTAGTTGCGGTGTTGGGAATCTTGGCTTCCATATCCTGGTTCTCTATGGGGCAACACTTCCCTCGTTTTTACACCGTACAAGCGGCCAAAATGCTCAAGTCCGATTTGATGCTCCTGCGCAAGATGGCGGTTCAAAACAACCGTGAGACGCGCCTTCGATTTATTAGCAATGGTGGAGACTGCAGCGACACGACACAAGGAGGCGGTTCTTGGGAGCTCTCGATTGGAGACAAATCCATCGGGTCTCAAAATTGGGATCTTCTCCCGGAAGATAGTTTCATGGACAACGTAGATGATGATGATTCTCTCGGTTTGCAAGAGATCAACAAAAACAACAACACTTCTGCCCGCTATGTTTGTCTAAGAGATTGGGGAACGCTCAAGGGACCGAGTTTCAACAACATCAACAACAAAAACTCCATCGTGTTTAGTCCACGCGGATGGGTTCGCAATCCGAGTTCTGATTTCAGCAACAACGGATTCATCGAGGTTGATTTTGTGAACCAAGAAGCGGCTCGTAGCGGCAATGTCGACCAATTAACCGTTCAGTTGAGTTCTGCGGGAATGGTTCGTGTGTATTCCTACGAAACAAATTATAATCAAAACAGCGTCGGTACTTCGACCAGTAGTAGCTCTCCATGAAACGAATAGACTCGCACTCATCCCCTGTAAATAACTTTCCGCGACGGCATCATCGCAGAGGTTTTACTCTTATCGAGGTTATGGTTGCGGCCGGCGTTTTGGTCACGTCTCTCCTCTTTGTATTCGCCCTACACACCCAGGCCGTTCGAAGCAACAAAAACGCGAAGCGAATGACCGATTGCAGCTATCTCGCGCAAACCCAAATGGAACGATTGTTTATGCTTCCTTGGACAAAGAGTTCGGTTCCAACCGACCTGAAAGATTCGGGTGGCGCGGATCCAACATCGGCTTCGAGTCCGTGGGCGTACTTGGAGCATCCGATGAGTAGCTCTCAACCATCGGCGGTTAACGCATCCAATGGGCCGAGCGTCACATTGGGGCCGAAACGCTATTATGTGACATGGGATGTCACCATGATGGATACCGCGAAGACGTGGATGAGAATTCGCGTTCGATGTCAGTACAAAGATAGCACCTTTGCCACCTGGAAGGGGACGACGATCTCTTCTTTCCGTTTTCGGGATAAGTAGTAATGAAGCGTTTACGAATACAATACAGACGTGGTTTCACACTCCTAGAATTATCCATCGCGGTGGGCTTAGCGAGCTTTATGGTGATTGCCTTGATGAGCGCCTTCGATTTGCAAGCCCGCCAGTTGCGCGATCAAGATATGCAAATGGAAATGAACCAAAATGGTCGATTTGGACTCGAGATCCTCGCAAGGAGTATTCGTTTGGCTGGCCTAGGAGCCTCCAGCGGTGTTTACTATGGAGCGCTCGGATACGGTGGCTCGGGTAGCAGTCAGCCCGCGGTTGTGAGTTATGACGCGAACGGGAACAACGGGCAAGATGCGATCAGTGTTGCCTATATGGAGCCTTCGTTGACGATGAACACATCATACTCAACGATTGAGTCCTGCACGACCAGTTCTATCACCTTCAATCCATCATTTTTGGATTATGGCAACAAGCTTCGGCAACTCGAAAGCGGTGATCTCCTTATGTGTCAAGATTACGCCGCCATGGGCGGACAAGAATCATATATTTGGAGTATTACGGCCGATGCGGTATCGACCAGCCCATTCGGTGTGGTATATGTAGATTCCTCGGCATCTTCTTTGTCCGATTACTCCGCCGTTTGCGGCAGCAGCGAAAATCTTTCCCCCGTGATGCAGTGCTCCAAAGGTCAAATGATTACCTTTTATATCGATGATAAATATGAAGGCGTCGGTCCAGGTTCATCGGCTCATCCGGTGTTAATGATGGACTTGAACTCGAACTTCCCCAACAACGATGATGTTCCTTTGGTAGACGACGTGGAAGATTTGCAATTGGAATATTGCGTTGATGATGGCACCGATACCGTCAACTGCAATGCCCTGAGCAAGTGGACGGACAGTTTCACCGCAGCAAACATTACCAATCTCTGGGGCGTCCGAATTTCCCTTGTTTTGCGCAGTCGAAAGAAGGCATATCAAACCAACCTTGGACTGCGTCCAAAAGTCGCCAACCACTCAGCTGCGAGCAGCAATGACAAATACAAACGTTTTGTTGTCTCCACCGAGGTGGCCGTTCGTAACCTTCGTCTTCTATCCGCACAGTGAGGTTTGGTATGCATCACTATCCATTTCCCAGGGTTTCCAGAAGAGGCTACGTTATGTTGGTCGCCTTGTTCGTACTCGCTTTGCTGTCGGTTATGGGTGCAACAACCTTAAATCTCGCCGGTGTCGACTATCAAATTGCGATTCGAAATCGTCGTCATATGTTGGTTCTTCATACATCGAGTGGTGGTAACGAAGACGCGCGGAAGCGAATACAAGCGACGCTTCCCACCTCCGAAGGATACAATGCTTCTGGTCAAGAGGACACTTCTATCGATTTTGTTTCACAAGCAAATGCAGAAAGCAACTTTGGAGGACTTGCCTACACCCACAATCTTGGGGTATATTGGGTTGACGCCCTTTACCTTCGATGTGGAAATCCTCCCCCGGGATATTCGACCGAACTGGGGCGAAACGGGTTTCGTGCGGATTATTGGGAAATGCGGTCGACGGGAAGAATTACAGACGGATCATATACACAGAAAAATCCAACGGAGGCGATCACCAAGACGATGCTCCGAATGGTGATGAAAGGACCTTGTCGGGTTCGCTAGGGGGTGGGGATTATGCGAAGTATGAAAATTGGAATATCAGCAGTTGCTCTTCTCTCTTTGCTCGGGTCGCGCAGCGCCCAGGCGGGGAGCGCGATGGGCGACGAAATCTTATCGGTGACGGAAGGGGTTTCTCCCAACGTACTCTTTCTAATCGATCTCTCCTCTAATATGTCGGATCCGTGTAACAGTTCCCAAACGGAATCGTGTTTGGCTACGGTCATCAAAGTAATCGATGCCATGTCTCAGCACTACGATTGGGCACGATACGGTGTAATCGGTACGGCCGATAGCGCGACGACCAATACCTTTAAGAAAATTGTTCCGCTGGGAACCTCGCACTCCAAGATGGCTTCCGCGCTCACCAGCGTATCGACCAACAGCTCTTCCGTCGTACACTTGGCGGAGTCTTTGTCCTCTGCCATGAACGACTATTTCACAAATGGGATTGCCGACGACCAATACGACGATGACGGAGACGGTTTTACCCAAGATTGGAACGAGTCTCCCATTCAGTATTCTTGTCAAAAGAACCACGTCATTGTTTTTACCAACTCTCGTCCAGCCAAGGACAACACCGTCGCAATGTTCTACAAGCCGGATTTGGCTTCGGTTTTTAACTACACCGATATTTATTGCTCGAGTTCTGCGCTGACATCGTCGACCAACTACTACACAACGCCGACTTCGTCATCGGTAGACGAACAGTGCTTCTATGATCAAACCGTGTACCAAATGTATTCGTGGGACTCTCGTCCAGACTTTACCGGTGATCAAATCGTAACGGTTCACACGATTGGTATCGGCACTTCCAGCGACACCATTGCGGATGCCGTATACCAAAACGCCTCGGATCTGATTGGGGGGGCTGGAACGTACGTCTCTTCAGGAGGAACGTTCGACGCGATGCTGAGTTCTACGTTGGGTATCATGTCTGGGATTCGATCCGGTTTGTATTCTCGATCGGCACCGGTTCTATCGTCCGACGGCGATTATATGATTTTCTCTTTCTACGAAATCAACAGCTCTGACCCGTTGGCAGAAGGGCACATACGAGCCTACGAAGTGGACAACGATCCAACGAGCTCCACCTATGGAAACGTACTGTACAATGGCTCCAGTAGCTTTGGTGGTGCACTTTGGGATGGTGGAACATTGCTGGTTAGCCGATTGGTTACCGCATCGGAAAGCAACGAAGAAGACCGCGATGGTATCGGGCGACGTGATATTTACACCTTCTTTGAAGATGGTGCTTCTTTACTCTCCTCCGAAAGTAACAATGACAGGCGTCAAGGGTTTGACCTCGACTTCGTAACCGCCATCGGGGGAAACAGTACCGCTCTTGATTTAATTCTCAACACCTCTGCCACATGCTCTGCATACTCGATTTACGATTTAGACGAAGACTGCGATGCGGACTCCGATGACTTACAGGCGCTGGTCGACTTTGCTCGTGGTCTACCCGAAGCAGAGTTTCCAGAGATCAATACCCAAAGAGGAACATGGAAACTGGGTGATGCTCCGTATGCTACACCAGTGGTGGTCATGAGCGACGACAATCTATACACGCTCGATCCAACGTATCGTAAGTTCTTGGACGAATTGGAACAAAATAAGTATCCTCCCATCGTTTTATCACCGGCGAACGACGGAATGTTGCACGCATTTCGTTTGAACGAAGACGATGACACCAGTGACACTGAAATCGGTGAGGAATTGTGGGCGTGGATTCCCGGCTACTTGCTCTATCGAACGCACGATGCGGAATGGGCTGGCAGTCTCATTGACCAAATGCTCTACGGTCGAACCTATCTTTTCGATGGTACTCCCGTCGTTGAAGACGTTTGGATTGACGAAAACGGAGACGGAACCAAAGACTGTAATTCAGTTCCCAACGACTGCGAATGGAAGCGAGTCGTCGTTGTACAGCAAGGTAAAGGTGGTCCTTTGACGCTGGCGTTAGACATTACCGATACGACGGCGCCCAAATTCCTGTGGGAGCACGTTGATGAGAGTGATTCCACCGCGATTGGTTATACGGTGGGGCGGCCTGTCATCGCCAATATTTACGACGCGTCAGACAGTTCGAATCCCATAGACCGCTATGTTGCTTTTTGGGGCTCGGGGCGTGCGGTTCCATACAGCACGAACCAAACCTACTATAAGTCTACAGAAGCGAACCTATATATGTGGGCCATGGGCGACGACTATTTTGGCACCACCAGTGCTGGTTATCAAGATTCCGCCGGATTGGGGTCTCCGCAAGGATACAACGGTCACCCTGAATCATCGGTATATGGTAGCAGTCTCAACATCGACTCCGACTCTGCATACGAGTACGCATATATTTCGGCTGCTTTGGCTGTTGTCGATGTCGATTCGGATGGAGATGCCGATACGCTTTATTTCCCCGTAACAACAGCGTACAAGCCAATCTCGGAAGGCGGAAGCTTGAGTACCATCACCGACCCCGGTAGTACTTGGATGTATAAAGCTTGTGTGAGTACTTCGAGTCCAGGTAAATTTAAGTGGGCTGAGTTTTACGATCCCGTCGATGATGGCAGTTTGTTGTTCCGTCCAGAGATATACTATGCAGCGACAACGTCATGGCATTCCGATGGGCAACTCGGCGTGTACTGGGGTTCTGGTTCCCCTTATGATCGCAATACCAATCGTCGGGGCTACTTTTTCGCTGTGAAAGACAGCGCTCCCGGTGTTTGTTCTGGTTTCACCGTAACGCCAATCACGGATTGCGGTGCCAACGGTATCTATAAACTCAAGCCATCCGAAGGTTTAACAGCGGATCCGGTTGCCTACGCTGGTGTTGTATACTTCCCGACCTGGACACCGGCTTCCGACCGTTGCAACGGTGGTACCGGTAAGCTTTATGGGTTGAGCTTCGACGACTGCTCTTCTGGTTTGGATACCGATGGAGATGGCGATGCCGACAGCAGCGATGATGTTTCGGTTTCCGTGTCGAATTCCTACATATCCAGCGTCGCGGTTACCGACGCCGGAACCATTGTGTACGGTACATCCGCAGTTGCTTCATCCACGTCCACCGATTCGATGAACGTGATCACCTCCGCGACGAACCCCTTCTTGGGTACCCACACCATTGCCTGGATGGAAGTTTTCTAGCCGTTTACCATCGGCTTAGGTCTTGAGCAATGGTTTGACGGTCTTGCCTTGCGCTTCCACAAATCGCTCCGCAAGTATTCGAACGACAGTCATAACCGATATTTGTGGGTTTCGACCGACGTTCGAAGGCAGTACAGAAGCATCCATGACATAAATATTATCGTATCCCTTCAGTTTGCCGTTGTTGTCACAGGCGCGACCAATGCGACAAGACGCCTGTGGGTGTGAGGAGTAGTTGACCAATCGGTTGGAAGGTAGATCTTCTGGGAGGAGTTTGCGAACATCATCCATGTTGCGACAAATGGTGCCGCCAAACAGACTTAGGGAAAGGCTTTCTGCGCCAGCACCTTCAAACCAAAGTTGTGCACCACGATATAACCCTTCCATTAAACGCTTTCGATCAACATCGTTGGTCGAATATTGGATGTTTGCTTTTCCGTTGGGCTTGTATACACGTCCTTCGGATTCATCTCGCACCAGTGCTCCGGTACTGACCATGTGCGCACCTTTGCGCATGAACGCTTTGGCTTCGAGTCCATAGACCGGAAAGGCTTGGTAAAATGCGCCGGCGATGATCGGATTGGACTCGAGGAGAATCTTGTTGTCGGCGAATTGATCGACGTAGTGTCCTTGTGTTGCACCACGAGCATAGACGGGTTCAGGAAGAACCGCCCATGTACTAATGACCGGATGTACATGTAAACCATGACCGATTTGCGAATTGTTAGCATCAAACCCCGAAGAGAGAAGCAGGCTCGGAGTTGCGATACTGCCACCAGCGAGAATGATTCGTTTGGCCTTGATGTTTAAAGAACCTACGACTTCTTGTGCGCGGTTGTAGAGCGTTCCCTGTGCACCGTTGATGGAAAGGGACGAAATGTGGGCTCCGGTATATATTTTGGCACCCGCTGCCGCCGCACGAGGCAGAAGCTCTCGATCGACCGAGTTTTTGCCTCCGATGGGGCAGATGGCGTTACAGCGTCCACAGCCACCACATGCAGGTGTATTTCTTCGAATGTTTCCACCGATCCATCCCAAGCGCTCAGAGGCTTTTTTATGTGCTTTGTCGTTCCCGCTGAGGAGTGGATCTGGCGTATCGATAACGCGCATAATTTCTTCGACCTGCTCTTGGACTTTGTAGAAGGACTCTTGATCCGAAAAAGCTCCTTGGCTCAGCTCGTTCCAGTGTGCGAGGGTTGATCGAGGCGTTTGGAAACAGATAGCGGAATTGACAAGCGTTGAGCCGCCCAGCCCCTTACCGCCTGCGATGGGCATGGGAGGATCCCCATTCGAGGTTCGAAAGCCTCCTTCCTCGTATACATGGGCTACGGCAGTGGCGAGATCGGCTGGTACATGCCTTTGGCTGTAATGGAAGCCTTTTTCAACCATTATGGTTTGTATGCCTGCCTCTGCCAGTGTTAATGCGGCGAAGGCGCCCCCGGCACCGGCTCCAATGATCAATACATCGGTTTCTATGTTTTGTTCCCCGGTTGCTTCTGTCCAAAAAGGCTTCACGACGATATCCGGCAGTGCGGAGAAAGTCCCATGGCATACAGTACGTCTGGACGTTCAAAATAGGAAAAAGCATACATGGTACGTATGGCCGCCAGTAGCTGTATCTTAATGAGATTATCGCTCTCAGCCCAGCCGCGTAGATATGCTTCTCGGGCTTCTGGGGACAAAGAGGTCATGCGTCTCGCGGCGAAGCGGTCTAAACCGGTTCCGTGTTCAAAAAGGAGAGGCAGGCCGAAAAGGCGGATTCGTTGCGCTTGGGGCAGATCGGCGAACATCGCATCGATCCGAACGATGGTTTCATCATCACCACCCGATCCCGGCAATGAACCACCCGGTGGTAAGAGCCATTCTCCGAGTATGCGATAGATATGTGCCTCTCGGTCGCTCAAGTAACGAAGATCGAGTTCATTGGGCGGGTAGGTTCCGATTTGTGGGATAAGAGCCGCCGCAGCGCTGAGTGCCGCCAATGTAGCAGCACCAAATAAAAATTGTCGACGAGAGAGTTTCATGTCTATAATTATAGCCCATAAAGACGTAAATACGATTTTAAAGAGATCTTTTGAAGACTTTTTGACCAATGGAATAGATTTGCTTCAGAGGGTCTGATCAAATAGAGAATTCGAAACGAGAGAAGATATGATACAAGAGAAGAAGGAGACGAATCTATGCTGATTTTGTTTTGGTTTTTTACGTTTGTATTTCCTTCTGCTGGTCGGGGAAATCAAATCTTTGGCGAGCTTTGTTCGATCGATGACCATTGCATCGGTCATTTGATATGCGTAAACGGACGCTGTAACGTTCCCAATCAACCGACGAAGAATAGCTGTGCGCGGATCGGTTACACCTATCTGGATCAAAAAGGAAAGCCGATTGCGAGCCCTTGGGAAGTAAAGCGCGTCAAAACAGAAATACAGTGTCCTCCTTTTTGCGGATATTCGGAAGATGTCATTTTTGGGCCGATTTGTGTACCCAACGAGCGAGGATGTGCGCGTTCAGAAGAATGTACCAAGTACGGTCGATGTGGATATTCAGACAAAGCTTGTGTAAGTACGCGGCAAGGATGTACAGAGTCCGACGTATGTAGGAAAGAGGGTTGGTGCGGCTTCAAAAATGAGTACTGTACACTCACGGAAACCGGATGCTCTCAATCGGAGAACTGCAAGACCTTTGGATATTGCGGGTTGGGCGAAGTCCTGACCAGCGGAAACCCGGTGTTGGGGGACGGTTCCGATGTTTATGATACCCGTTGTGTCATTACGCCGAAAGGATGCGCTTTTTCCGAATTGTGTTTGATGAAAGGGATTTGTTCTTATCGAAGTGCCCGCGTTGAAAAATGTGAGGGGAGCAATCTCAAGTGCTTCTCTCCCTCTCGTTGCCAAGCGGGGCCACCTTCTCCGGAATCCTATAAGCGTGCAGAGTAAGGTTTTTCTGCGTCGGTCTGACATCGACCTTCATGCGCCATTTTTTGAGAGAGGGGTATATCAGATTCGGTCTGTTTCGGTTTCCGCGATAAGCCGTTTCGTTCGAATTGGATCGTTGGTGGATCATATGGGAAGCGATCGTTTGTCTTTACCCATCGCTTGCGCGTTTGAACGGCTGGAAGATGGACAGCGTAAAAATGAAAAAAGCCTACGAGCGTAGGCTTAGTCTGAGCTTTGGGTTACTCAAAGAAGAATCGGGGAGACAGGATTCGAACCTGCGACATTCTGCTCCCAAAACAGACGCGCTACCAGACTGCGCCACTCCCCGAAGCCCCATAATCTTATAAGATTTGTTCGCTAGCGGCAAGTGAAATTTGAAAAAAATCTTTCATTGCCGAAAGTGGAAGGATATATTGTAGTGGTGACCTATGCAGATTTTTGGGATATTAATACTCTTTTCGTGTGAAGAAACAACTGTAGAGTTGGAGTACGGAAACTACGAACCGGCACACGAGGAGGAGACAAGGCCGACCGAAAATGAGGCGGCCACGGTTGTGGGTGATGCCGACGTAGGAAACGGGGAGCACATACACAATCAGTCCTGTTTGAGTTGTCACCCTCAAACAGCACCTCCCTTTGAAAACCTCATCCCGCGGGTAACGGATTTTGAGATCGAGACGGCGATCCGAGATGGGAAAAAAGGAGTTCCCGCGGCTCTGGGAGAACGCTCTCCTCCGGACGGTGCGCTGAAGTTGAATCTAAATGATCAAGATATTATCGATGTGATCGCTTATTCTCGAATCGCGTATGGAGAATACGAGCCATGATCGTGATAATGTTTATCGCATGTTCGAGCGGAAACGATTTGGAGACGGGTGATCGGGTAGAAAGCCAAGACGAAGATGTGTACCCGCACGATATAGCAGAAGGGTGCCATCCCGATTTGGCTGGCTGGAGTGATCCGTGGATGGGCATTGAGTTCGCTACACTAAGCGACATGAATCGCATGCGCGAAGCTGGTGCAAACTGTAACTCAATGGGAATATTCGAAGCGACCGCGCCTTTAGAAATGGAGCCGCATTTACACTGCGCGGCCCGATACCATTCCTTGTGGATGTCAGAAAATGACATGATGCATGAATCTCCAGGCGGTGATTTGGGAGAAGATCCGCAACAAAGAATGGACAATGCGGGCTTCACCGGGAGAGCGGGGGGAGAGAATGTGGCCGCCGGTAGTCCTTCGCCAACCGATACAGTTCAGTCTTGGATGGGATCCGATGGACATTGTGCCAACATTATGAACCCGGATGTAAATGTCGCGGGGATTGGATACGTCAATAGCAGTGGTGGCTACCAGCACTATTGGACGCTCAATACGGGACGGATCGACTAGTCTTGTTTATCGGGGCGTGCAGGAACATGCGCTTTCAATACCGCTTCGAGTTCCACGAGATGTGTGGGTTCCGTTGCGCTGTATAAAATTTCTCCCGTTGGAGACAGCAAAATCAAGAACGGTATGGCTCCCTCAAAGCGCGCACCAAAACGAGCGTATTCTTTTTTCAGTCCATCCACGCTCCAAAAAGACAGCCGATAATGGCCGTGTTGGGTTTGGTTTTGTCTCTTGAGATAGGAACGAAGAGCACCAGCGGTATAATCCGCGGAAATTGGAAGTCGATATACGCTGGGATAACGAGATAAAAGATTGTGCAGCGGCGATTTTATGTCTCGACACGGTTTGCACCAGCTCGCCCATAATTCGATCAAGGTTGTGCACCCCAAGCTTTTGTTTTTTAGTTCGGGGATATCAACGCTTTGTATTTCGACGACGGAAGATTGGACTTCCTCTTGTATCGTGCAATCGGCAAAACAAATTCTAGAGAGGAGATAAAGCATATTTTATATTTCGGATTTCTCCATAACGGTGATGGAAAGGATTATATATTATGGCATAATGATGCTACATGTATACAACTTAACTCGGTATGGCTATGCGCTTAACTTTTCTCGTAATTCCTCTCTTGGCTTGTACAGAAAACAATTTTTCAAACATTGCGGATTCCGAAAAAGGGAATGGTCCGCGGATTTCCATTACCCCAGATACGTTGAATTTTGGAACCGCTCGCCCAGAAGATACGCCCGTCCCACAATCCTTTGCCATTTCCAATATCGGGCAGTCTGATTTGGAGGTGACAGATCTACAGATACAAGGAACGGACGCGGCATCGTTTTTTCTCGTCGAACCATTCTCTTCTTTTATGCTACCACCAGGGGCGAGCCGAGATGTCGACGTTGTGTTCACGCCGAATGGTGCAAACGATTTGATGGCTGAGGTCTACGTTTCCTCCACCGATGAGATTGATCCCGTGCTACCGGTGGGGTTAATCGGCTATGGTGCCGTACCCGAATTGTCGATCATTCCCAACCCGCTAGATATGGGAACGATGTACGTCGGATGTGATACGACCAATCAATTAATCCTATCCAATACAGGATCGGACGACCTCAATATTTACGCCATAGATCACACTGGCGGAGTGTTTTCTCTCGTGTCGGTTCCCGCGCTTCCGCTGACGCTTGCGCCGGGTGGTTTTACAACCGTTGATATACAATATGTTCCTGAATTGGATGAAGTATCCGAGGGTGCCTTGCTCGTAGTGTCCGATGAGCCTGAAAACGGGGGCATAAGAGAGGCAACACAGATTGGGGTGGGAGAGTACATCGACGAGCACATCCAAAATTGGGAAAATCCGGTTGATCCCCCTTCGGATATTTTATTTTCCGTGGACTTGAGCTGCTCAATGGACGATGATGCTGCTCGTTTGGGAAACAACTTTCAATCCTTTATCAATCAACTGTCCAATTATTCGAACGATTGGCAAATTATGGTTGCCAACAATGATAACGGCTGCAGTAATTCCGGTGTCCTTACACCATCAACGAGTAATTACCAAAGTATCTTTTCCAGCTCTGTCGGTTGTTGTGAAGGGGCAGATACGGAACGGTTGCTGACCATTGCGCAACGTGCGATCGAGCAGACGGACAGCAGCGAATGTAACGCTGGATTCCTTCGTTCGAACGCGATGTTGCACTTGGTCCTCGTTTCCGATGAACCCGAGCAGTCTTACACGTCGTGGCAATCTTTGGTGGATCAGATTATTGCGAAAAAAGGAGCGCCTGAGCATGTGAAGGTATCGGCGATCGCTGGTGATTATCCACATGGATGCTCAACGGCCGATCCTGCTTATGGTTATTGGGATGCGGTGAATTATACCGGAGGCGTGTTTTTGAGTATATGCAGCGACTGGTCGAATCCGAGTAATTTGGAGTTGCTCGCAGAGGCATCCGTTATTTCCGACTCCTATCCACTCGACTATCCAGCCGCAGAGACGACGATAGAGGTGTATGTGAATGGCCAACCAATTGTTGGAACCTGGCATTACGATGCTTCTTTGAACTCTGTTGTCTTTGACAGCGGTGCACCGGCAGAGGGAGATACCATCTTGATATCCTACGGCGAAATCGCCGTCTGCGATTAGTATAGTAGGGCTTGTTATGTGGACGTTTGTGTTCTTCTTCGCGTGCGAAAACGGTAAGACAGTCACCGTTCGTAACTCTGATCCCGAGGCCGTGATCACCTCCCACGCGGCCAATGCGGAAGTATATGAGCTCACCGAAGAGACGTTTCAAGGAAGCGTTAGCGATTTAAACGATAATGCGACGGAGCTGCGAACCTCATGGTTTATCGACGAAAGGCCTCTTTGTATCGATGTCGCACCCACTGTCGATGGACTGACGATTTGTCCGTC